>JANXAM010000003.1 GCA_025062155.1 Gloeomargarita sp. SKYB120
AACGGCGATAAGGCGCTTGCCGAGAAACTCTCCCATCAAGCTTTGGTCTATAAACCTGGCGATAGCTTCAGCATTACCTTTGGCCCAGACCTTCCCCTCGGCACCTACACCTACTACTGCACGCCGCACCGGGGCGCTGGCATGTTCGGGAAGATCATCCTACAGGGGTAGTCCCGATGTCGGCGGAATGGCCCCTATTGGGTTTGTTTGGACTGGCGTTGCTCCTGCTAGGGGGTGTCACGGTCGGCGTGGGGTATCTCACCTGGGTGGAATGGCGCGACCGGCGGCGACGGCAAGAGCAAACCCGCAGCTTGCGGTCTCGGCGTCAATGAGTATATTTGTATTTGTAATCGCGGCTACGGCCTGGGATTGCCTGAGGCTGCATTTTTTTGTAGATTAGAAAAGCTTGCCCAAAGGCCCCAAGACGCATCCGGGGTAAGCCTGCGGGTCAAGCAGCGCTAGCGGCTGGTGGATCGGCTCTAGGGGATGTGAGCTAAAGCGTTTCGGTAGCGAACGTCTTCCGGCGTCCCCCTACCCTTCGTCCACCAGGGCTGCGGTTGTATGGGTGGTGGTTCCCTGAATCACCAAGACATGCAATGTTAAGCTCCGTCAGTCATGGCGGGGGGTGCGATGCGAGGAGGGTAGCAATGCAAGCACTCGGAAGACAAATCCTGGTCGAGTTCTACCAGTGCGACCCACGGGTGCTCAACGATGAGGCCCGTATTGCCCAGATCCTACTGGAGGGGGTCCGACGGTCTAGAGCGACGATCATTACGGATTTGTTCCACTCTTTTAGTCCCTATGGCGTCAGCGGTGTGGTTGTCATCGCGGAATCCCACGTGGCAATCCACACTTGGCCGGAGTACGGCTATGCGGCGGTAGACATCTTCACCTGCGGGGAAACGATTGACCCTTGGGTGATCCAGCAGTACTTGCAGGAGCAGCTCCAGGCCCGCAGTTTGTCCAGCATGGAACTCAAGCGGGGGTTGTTCCCGACTCCGGTGCGACATAAACCGGCGGCGATGGCACAGGTGGGCTGATGACAACGTCTCAGTTTCACCAGATTCAGTTCATCGAGTTCTGGGACGGGCGCACGGGGCAAACCTTCGGCGTGGAGGACTTGCTCTACAGCCAGCGCAGCCCCTATCAGCACGTCCAAGTCTGGCAAACGGATGCCTTTGGGCGCGTGCTAACCCTGGATGGCCTGGTCATGTTCACCGAGCGGGATGAATTTGTTTATCATGAGATGATCAGCCATCCGGCTTTGTGCCTGCTGGACCATCCCCAGCGGGTGCTAGTAGTAGGTGGCGGCGATGGAGGCACGGTGCGGGAAGTATTGCGCCATCCCAGCGTCGAACGGGTGGACCTGGTGGAGATTGACGCCCTGGTGATTGAAACGGCCCGCCGGTTTTTCCCTTGGATGGCCTGCGCCTTTGACGACCCCCGGTTGCAACTGCACATCACCGATGGGGTGGCCTTTGTGGCTCAAGCGCCGGCCCAGACCTACGACGTGGTGATTGTGGACTCGACAGACCCGGTGGGTATGGCTGAAGGACTGTTTGGCCCAGCGTTTTACCGGGACGTGGCCCGGATCTTGCAACCGGCGGGGGTGCTGACGACCCAAACCGAGTCCCCCTTTGACCGGCTGTTTCAAAAGACCATCCAGGCGGCCCACCAGTGCCTGCGCCAGCTTTTTCCCGTTGTGGCGATGTATCTGGCGTTTATCCCTTCCTACCCGACCGGCATGTGGTCCTTTACGCTGGCTAGCAAAGAACGTCATCCGGTGCAGGACTTTGACCCCCAGCGGGCGGCATCCCTCGCTCCCCAACTGCGCTATTACAACGCCGACATTCATCGCGCGGCGTTTGCCCTACCGACGTTCGTGCGACAACAATTGGAAAATCGCGGCGATTAAACAGCCCTACTTCTGCTTTACTAAGAGGCAAAACCCTTCATTCCCCGGAAATCCCGTGTTACCTGCTCAGCCATTGGATGCTCCCTTGAGCCTATGGGAGGGAGTTGCTGCTGTTGGGGTTTTGATGATGCACGCTGACGAGGACCTGGCCTCTGAAGAACAAGAGGCGCTGGTGCAATTCCTAGTCGGCCAGGGAGTTGACCCACCAGCGGCCCAGGCGGCGATTCACAAAGTGTTGCAGGTGTGCCAGGAAGCGGGTCAAGCGGCCTTGGAGGCAGCGGCCTACGCAGCGGTTGCCGGCACGCCCCAAGCTGATACGGCGCTGCGCTTGGCGGTGCGCATTGCCCTGGCGGATGGCTTTGTCTTGCTCGAGGAAAATGCGGCTTTACTCAATCTGATGCGGGGCTTAGGGGTCAGCGAGTCCCGCTTGGAGCAAATCATCCAAGAGGAACTGCGGCAGGATGAGCGGTTTCGGTCGCTGCTGGAGGAGGGACCGGACTGAGGCAACGACCGCCAATGCCACTGTAAATCCGCTGGTGATTCTCACGGCTCTGGAGTTGCGCCCGCAGGGTTTGCCACTGCCGCCAGAGTTCCGTCCGGTCATGAAGTAGGCTTTCCTCGAGGGCGGGGCACTTCAATCCCAGTTGTTCCTCCAGCACAAACCCATCCTGGAGTTGCCCCAGCACCTCTTGCGCTTCCCGCAGCCAACCCAGTGGCTCCTGCAACGCCTCCCCGAGCCAATCGCCGGCAAACTCCCACAAATAACGAGTGCGTTTGATTTGCTTGCGCAGGTCGTGCAGGCCCTCGGGGTTATCGGCAACGCCGTGGATGTCCCACCCCGGATGCAAGGACAGTTCTCCCCAGGCCATCAGCAAGAAATGGGGTAGCGTCACCTCCACCGCCCGGTCGCCCAAGGGTTGCCAACGGGGATGGTCTAACCACTCGCGCCAGGCTTTTTGCACCCGCTCGTAGGTCGCCGAATGCAACAGGGCTACCAACTCCCGTTGCTGTTCTTGCCGCTGGCGACGCAATTGCCGGATCCATCCCTTGAGTGTCTCCTGCTCCTGGCTCGGCAACACTGGCAAGTAGCGGGTTTCCAGCCGTTCCAGCATCACATCGGCATCGCGGGCCTGGCCCAACACCCGGCTGAGCATGCCCACCTTGCGGGCCACGCGGGGCACATCGAGCACCGCCTCAAACCCCTTTAACAGCGACCGCAATCGCCGCATGGCCACTCGCATCTGGTGAATCGCTTCCGGGTCTTCCCCCTGCTTGACGCCCTCCTCCTGCTTGCGCCACTTGCGAACGGCCTTGCCTAGATGCTGGTGAATCCACCACCCCAGGGTCATCGGTTCCATCGTCGTCGTCCCCAAGGTTAAGACTAGGTTAACTGGTAATAACCCCAGTATAACCCAGGCCCTACAGATGGATATGGATGCCGCACTCAGTTTTGCCGGTTCCCCGCCAGCGCCCCGCCCGTTCGTCCTCGCCTTCCGCAATGGGGGTGGTCAAGGGTTCATCGCCAATACTGGCATAACCCCGGTCGTGCAGGGGATTGTAGGGTACATGGTGCTTCATCACGTAATCCCAGCTCTGCTTGCGGGTCCAGTAGGCCAGGGGGTTGATTTTTAGGCGTTGCTGTCTGTCCCACTCCAGCACCGGCATATCTGCGCGCGTGGTCGCCTGGTCGCGCCGTCGCCCGGTAATCCAGGCCACCGTTCCCAGTTCCGCCAGTCCCCGTTGCAACGGCTCGATTTTGGTCAAGTAGTGAAACTGCTCAATGTCGGTTTCCCAAAGTTTTTCCCCATAGCGCTGGGCAAAGGCCTCGCGGGAGTCCACCGTCTGAATCCGGTAAATTTTCAAGTTCAAGTCATAATGCGCCGTGCTGCGGGCCACTAACTCCAACGTCTCCGGGAAATGGTGCAACGTGTCCAGAAACAACACCGGCACCGGATGCGGGGGTTTCAGGTCGCGGTAGAGCAGGTCGGTAATCACCATGTCGTCCACATTAAAGGCGCTGGCCTGGACCAACCCTTCCGGCAGCAGGTCCGTTGCCCACGCCAGGATGTCGCGCGGGGTCGCCGTCGCCAACTCCCGGTTGAGCGCGTCCAAATCCAATTGCCGCACCTTGTGGAGTAACTCCGGATGCACAGGGGTTTCCGTCAACATGTCTGTTTCTTCACCATACGGGTTTCCCGCGCCAAGCTGCCTATTCATTTAGCTTCCCTTAACAGTGTCACACCCAAAAACATGGTACAGTAAAAAGTAACCTATCCCGATCGGAATTAGCGACAAATGACAGCCGTTTCTTCTGGGGATGCGCGGGTGTCCCGCCACGAAGCCGTCAAAATCCACAGCCACTACCTCAAAGAGCCATTAGCGTCCGAGCTGTCGCAGCCCACGACCCATTTCAGCGAAGCGGCAGCCCAGATTCTCAAGTTTCACGGGTCGTATCAACAGGATGACCGCGACCAGCGGCAGGCGTTGCGGCAGCAGGGGTTAGAGCGGGCTTTTTCCTTCATGCTGCGCACGCGCCAACCGGGGGGCCATGTGCCGCCTTTGCTCTATCGCACGTTGGATGACCTGGCGGACCGTTACGGCAACGGCACCTTACGGGTAACGACGCGCCAGACCTTTCAACTGCACGGGGTGCTCAAGGCCAACCTGCAAACGGTGATCCAGGAAATTGTGCGGCAGATGGGCAGCACCCTAGCGACCTGCGGGGACATCAACCGCAACCTCATGGCGCCCCCCGCTCCCTTTCGCAACCGGCCCAGTTATCGCTACGCCCAGGAATATGCCCGCCGCTTGTCCAACCTGCTGTTGCCCCGCACCCGCAGCTACTACGAACTCTGGATTGACGATGAAGAAATCCCCATTCCCGAGTTGCCGGCGTTACAGAAACTCCCCCGCATTCACCTGGACGACCCGGTAGAACCCCTGTACGGCAACCAGTATTTACCCCGCAAATTCAAGTGCGCCATCACGGTTCCCGATGACAACACGGTGGACATCTATTCCCAGGACATCGGGCTGATTGTGATCACCGACGCCAAGGGACAACTGCGGGGGTTCAACATCCTGGTGGGCGGGGGGATGGGCCGCACCCACAACAAGGAAGAGACGTTTCCGTTGCTAGGTCAACCGCTGGGCTTTGCGCCAGTAGATGCGATTGAAACCGTCATCCAGGCCATCTTGGCTGTCCAGCGCGACTACGGCAACCGGCACGACCGCAAGCAGGCCCGCATGAAATACCTGGTGCACCAGTGGGGCATCCGTAAATTCCGCCAGGTGGTGCAGCAGTACGCTGGCATGAAGCTCAAACCCTGGCATCCCATTCCCCCGTTTCCTAGCGGCGTGAACTACTTGGGCTGGCAACCGCAGGGGGATGGCAAGTTGTTTTTGGGGTTATCCATTCCCACCGGGCGCATTCGGGATACGGAAACGTGCCGGCTGAAAACCGCCCTGCGGCGCATCAACGAAGAATTTGCCTTGCCCGTGCAACTATGTCCCACCCAAGACCTCATCCTCACCGACATTGAACCGGCTTGGCGGGGGCGGATTACCCACATCCTGCGGGAGCATGGGGTGCCCTTGCCGGATGAGCTGTCCCCCCTGCGGCAACTGGGCATGGCCTGTCCAGCGTTGCCCACCTGCGGCCTGGCGATTACCGAGTCGGAGCGGGTGTTTCCCGACCTGTTGCAGCAGATCGAAACGGTTTGGGCGGATTTGGGACTGGGCGATACACCGCTGATTGTGCGCATGACCGGTTGTCCCAACGGCTGCGCCCGTCCCTACCTGGCGGAAGTGGGCTTGGTGGGAACTTCACCGGGCTATTACCAAGTCTGGGTAGGTGCGAGTCCCAACGGCGACCGTTTAGCCCAAGTCCTGTGGGAAAAAGTCGCCCTCACCGACCTTCCCCAAGCCCTGCGACCCGTTTTCGCCTACTACAAGCAAGAGCGCTACATGGGCGAGCGGTTTGGGGACTTTTGCCAGCGGGTGGGCGTGACGCGCCTGCAGGAGTTGGTCGCTTGACCTGCTATTGTACATACAAAAATTAGGCGTCATAAAGCCGAAAAATCCCTTAAGAATGGGTTGAGCGGGTTGCCAAGGGATAACGAATCTTCCTACACTAAGGTCACGTATCACAGCGCAACCGATGACTCAGGCTCCTGCTCGTTCCCGGCGCACGCCCTACCAGCCCCAAAACCGGCGACGGATTTTGTGTGTGTTCCCCCGCTACACGCCCGCCTTTGGCACCTTTCACCACGCCTACGAACTCATGCCAGGGGTGAAAGCGTTTATGCCGCCCCAGGGGTTGCTCGTCGTGTCCGCCTACATGCCGGAGTCGTGGGACGTGCGCCTGATTGATGAAAATATCCGGCCTGTGCGGGAGTGGGAATATCGCTGGGCGGATGCGGTCATCATCAGCGGCATGCATATTCAAAAACCCCAGATTTTAGAAATCAATCGCAAGGCGCACCGCTACGGCAAGATCACGGTGTTGGGGGGGCCATCGGTGTCCGCTTGTCCGGAGTATTATCCCGATGTGGATATCTTGCATCTGGGGGAATTGGGGGATGCCACCGACGCCGTGATTGCCTATTTGGATGCCCACACCGAGCGTCCGAAAAACCAAATCATTTTCCGCACCAAAGAACGGGTGCCCCTGCACGAATTTCCCATTCCCGCCTACGAAAAATTGCCCCTGGACCGCTATTTCATTGGCAGCATCCAGTTCTCCAGCGGTTGCCCCTATCACTGCGAGTTTTGTGATATTCCCGCGTTGTATGGCAACAATCCCCGCTTGAAAACCCCCCAGCAAATCCTCGAAGAATTAGATGCGATCTTGGCATCAGGCAATCCGGGCGCCATTTACTTTGTGGATGACAATTTTGTGGGAAATCGCAAGGCGGTTATGCAACTGTTGCCCCATTTGATCGAGTGGCAGAAAAAACGGGGGTATCCGGTGCAATTTGCCTGCGAAGCCACCCTCAATCTCGCTCAAAGTCCTAAGATTCTCGCCATGATGCGGGAAGCCTATTTTTGCACAGTTTTTTGTGGGATTGAAACGCCCGAACCCGAAGCCCTGCACGCCATTTCCAAAGACCACAACTTGAGCTTGCCTATTCTTGAGGCCGTGAAAATTCTCAACAGTTATGGGCTGGAAGTGGTCTCGGGCATCATTATGGGGTTGGATACGGACACGCCGGCGACCGCTGACCGGATTTTGGAGTTTATCCGGTTGTCCAACATTCCCATGCTGACCATTAACTTGCTCTACGCCTTGCCGAAAACGCCCCTGTGGGAGCGGCTCGAAAAAGAAGGGCGCTTGATTTTTGACGAAAACCGCGAATCGAATGTGGACTTTCTCATGCCCTACGAGCAGGTGGTGGCTATGTGGCGCAAGTGCATTACCCAGGCCTACACGCCGGAATTTATTTACCAGCGCTTTGCCTATAACTTGAAGCACACCTATCCCAACCGCATTCAACCGCCCAATAGCCCCGCCCGCACCAATTGGAAAAATATCCTCAAAGGCTTGCGGCTGTTGGCCAATATCTTTGTCAAAGTGGGGCTGTTGAGCGACTACCGGGATGCGTTCTGGAAATTTGCAAAACTGGCATTGCAGCAGGGCCAAATTGAATACCTGATCAGCGCCGCGTTAGTCAGTCATCACTTAATTAAATTTGCGCGGGAGTGTGGTCAGGGGCAGCAGTCCGCCTCATTCTATTCCCAGAAAGTTCGCCACCCCGTTGCCGTCACCACCAGCTACTAACTGACGGGCTGTACCTTCTGGCTTTCAGACCCCACAATCTTGCCGCGAAAGACCACGTAGTTGTAGATGTTATAGCCAAGCACGATGGGGATCAAAAAGCCCACAAACGTCAGCATGAACACCAGCGTACTCGGGGCCGCCGCCGCTTGATAAATGGTAATGCTGGGGGGAATGATGTTGGGGAAAATGAGAAAGCCCAACCCGATAAACGACAGGGCAAAAATCAAAAACGTGTAAACGATGGGAGCCATCTCTTGCCGCAACTGCAAGCTCCGCAACAGGGCGATGATGAGCAGGAGACCCAGCACCGGAATCGCCCCAAAGATATACACCATGGGCCGGGAAAACAGCAACTCCCGTGCGGGTTCCGACAGCAGGGGCGTACTCACTGTGATAAACACAGCACCGGCCAAAGTTGTCCAAGTCGCAATCGTCGCTGTGCGGTAGTGGGTCTGTTGCAATTCGCCCGTTGTTTTCAGAATGAGATACGTCGAGCCAATCAGCACGTAACCTTGAATCAGCGTCAGGGCCACAATCACCGAGCGCCAGGTCAACCAGTCCCACGGCGTGCCGACAAAATGCCCCGCTGCGTCCACCTTGATCCCTTCAAACACCGTGCCGAGTGCAAATCCCTGTCCCAGAGCTGCCAGGAAACTCCCCACCCCAAACGCGATATTCCAGACCATCTTGTTGTCGGCGTTCTCGCGGAATTCAAAGGACACCGCCCGCAGGATCAGTCCCACCACCATGATCACCAGCGGGATATACAGGGCTTGCAGGATGGTGGCATAGGCCAGGGGAAACGCCCCAAACAGCGACCCGCCCATCAGCACCAGCCATGTTTCATTGGCATCCCACACATTGCCCAAGCTGGTCATCAAGATGCTGCGCCGTTCTTCCCCTTTCGCCGTCAGGGACAAAATTCCCACTCCCAGGTCAAACCCGTCCAGTAGCACATACAGAAACAAGAACAGGCCCAGGATGAAAAACCACACCTGCGGCAGGAAATGGGCTAATGGGTCAAGCGATGACTGCATCGGGCACCTCCCTATCCCTAAAACTTCGCTTCCGCTGGGCGTTGGTCCGGTAAATGTTGCGCCGGTTCGATAACGACAGTGGGTTGCACAGCCGCCCGGGGCGCTGGTAGCGACAAATTCGGCCCCTTGAGAATAATCTTGCGCCCAAAGTACAGCGTCATCACAAAGAACACGGCATACATCAGCATCAACCCCGACAGGGAGAACAACACCAACTGGGGCGGCAAATGGGACGCCGATTCCACCGTGCGCAATTGCCCATAGACGAGCCAAGGTTGCCGGCCCACACACCGCACAATCCAGCCCGCTTCCACCGCAATGTAGCCCAGTGGCCCAGCATACACCCACGACCAGAGCAGCCACTTGTTTTGGCTAATCGTCTCCGGCTGAAGTTTCCCGCGCCACCATTGCACCAGGGACACCGCCATCAACCCAGCGAAAAACAGCCCAATGGCAATCATGACCCGGAAGGAGTAATACACCAATCCCACCAGGCGGGGCCGGTCTTGGGGCGACCACTCCTTTAACCCCAAAATGGGCGTATCCAGCGCTGGTTTGAACTCTAGTAAATAACTCAACAGACCTGGAATTTTCAGCTCCCATGTATTCGTCTCCAACTGGTTGTTCGGCAGCGCCAGCAAGGTCCAATCGGCAGGGGTATGTGCTGGAATCGTCTCCCACAAAGCTTCCATCGCCGCCAGTTTAGTGGGCTGGTAATGATACACCTGTTCCGCGCTCCAATGCCCCAGCAGAATCTGCAATGGCGCCACAATCACCAAAACCGTCAACGCAATCTTGAACGAACGACTGAAAAACTCCGTTTCCCGCTTATTCAAGAGATACCAGGCGCTAATGCCCCCAATCACAAACAACGCCGTCTCAAACGTGGCGAAAAACATGTGCAAAAAACTGTGCAGCATAAAGGGGTTGCCAATCGCGCGGAAATAGTCTTGCACGATAAATTTGCCATTGGCAAACACTCCCCCCGCCGGCGTCTGCAACCAAGAATTGGCCGTCAAAATCCAAAACGTAGAAAGGTTCGCCCCAATCGCCACCAGAATGGTCGAAATCAGGTGAATCACCGGCGGCACCCGTTCCCAGCCAAAGACCATAATGCCTAGGAAACTGGCCTCCAGCATGAACGCCATCGTGCCTTCAAAGCCCAGCAACGTTCCAAAGAAATCCCCCACCGACTCCGAAAACGGCGCCCAGTTCAGCCCAAACTGAAATGCCATGGGCAACCCTGACGCCACCCCGATGCCAAAATTCAATAGATACAACTTCGACCAGAAACGGGCGTGGTGGTAGTAGGCCAGGTTACGGGTTTTCAGCCACAGCGCTTCCACAATGACCAGGTAAATCGCCATGCCTGTGGTTAACACCGGCCAGAGCATGTGAAAAATGGCCGTCAGGGCAAATTGCCAGCGCGAGAGCGTCACCGTATCCAGCCACGTTTCCAGCATAAATACCTAGGGAATAGTCACGAATACACTCCTGTTATAGAAGCGGGTCTGGACTTGCCCTGACGGATTACAGATTTTTTTTACGATGGTTGACGAACAGTGAATAGAGCGTTACACAGCGACGGGAGCCAACCAGTCCTGGGGTTTCAGGAATTCCTGGGTCAACTGGGCTTCGGGACTACCGGGTTCCGGCGTGTAGCAATACTCCCAGCGGGCCAAGGGGGGCATGGACATCAGGATGGACTCGGTGCGCCCGTTGGTTTGCAGCCCGAAAATCGTGCCCCGGTCATAGATGAGATTGAATTCCACATAGCGCCCGCGCCGGTAGAGTTGGAATTGCCGTTCCCGGTCGCCATAGACCATATCCCGCCGTCGTTCCACGATGGGCATATAGGCCGGCAAAAAAGCTTGGGCGCAGCTTTGCACCATGCGGAATATATCCTCCCAACTGCGGGGGGGTAGTTCACCCACTTTATTGCTGTAAATCGCCGCGTTGCCCTGGGAATGGTTCCCCCGGTACAGCAGTCCAACGCCGTCCTGGTAATCGAAGAAAATGCCGCCAATCCCGCGCGTTTCCTGACGATGCTTTAAGTAAAAGTATTCATCACACCAGCGTTTGAAAACGGGGTAATACTCGGGGTGATGGGCATCGAGCGCTTCCTTGTGTACCCGGTGAAAATGTACCGCATCCTCTCGGAACGGGTAGTAGGGCGTCAAATCCGCGCCGCCACCAAACCACCACACCGGCCCCGCTTCAAAGTAGCGATAGTTCAAATGCACCGTAGGCACGTAGGGATTGCGGGGGTGGAGCACCAGGGACGTGCCAGTGGCGTAAAACGCATGACCCTTGGCTTCGGGTCGCTGCTCCAGGATAGATGGGGGAAGCTGTTGGCCCCAGACCTCGGAAAAATTAACGCCGCCCCGTTCCAACAGCGCGCCGCCTTCCATCACCCGCGAACGACCGCCGCCCCCTTCTGGCCGCTCCCAGGTGTCCTCCCGAAACTTGCCCTTGCCATCAGCCGCTTCCAACGCTTGACAAATCTCGTCCTGCAATTGCCGTAAAAACGCGCTCACCCGTTGCCGCGCATCACTCGGCGGTAGTCCTGGCGTGGTCATGGGTCGTTCTCCTCGTCAACACTGCTCCCTACTATACCAGGAAACCAGTCACTATTGTCAACAAGCGTCGCTTATTAACAATCAACAAGTTGTTTTATTGCCAACGCGGGGTGCGCGGGCGACCAATCCCAACTGGGCGAGCAGTGCCTGGTCTTGCTGGTAGCTAGGGCAAGGGGTGGTGCGGGTGAGCATCTGGCCGTCATCGCTGGAGAAGATGGAGTTCACCCCCGCCAAGAAACACAACGCCTGTTCTGCAGGACTCAGGTGGGCGCGCCCGGCGGCGAGACGCAAATCGCTCTTGGGCATGAGAATCCGGGCGGTTGCCAGCACCCGCAGCACATCCCACAGGGGCACCGGTTCTTGATTCGCCATCGGTGTTCCCGGCACCCGCGACAGGATGTTAATGGGCACCGATTCGGGGTGGGGTTGGAGACAGGCCAACGTCGTCAGTAACTCAATCCGGTCCTGATGGGTTTCTCCCAACCCGAGAATCCCCCCGCAGCAGACCGTGATGGGCGTTTGCCGGATATGGGCGATGGTGTTCAGGCGGTCGTCGTAGGTGCGGGTGGTGATCACCTGGGGATAATACCGGCGGGACGTGTCCAGGTTGTGGTTGTAGGCGTACAAGCCCGCCTCGCTCAACCGTTGCGCCTGCTCTGGTGTCAGCATCCCCAGCGTGCAACACACTTCTAATCCCAGGTCGGTCACCCGGCGAATCATCTCCAGCACTTGGTCAAACTGTCGTCCCGGTCGCACTTCCCGCCAGGCCGCTCCCAAGCACAGCCGGCTGACGCCTTGAGCTTTGGCGCGCTGGGCAATCGCCACCACCTCTTCCACATCCATCAATGGTTGCGGGGTGATCCCGGTCTGGTAGTGAGCCGATTGGGCGCAGTAGGCGCAATCTTCGGGGCAGCCGCCGGTTTTCACCGACACCAACTTGCACACTTGCACGTCGCGGGGGGGATGGTAACGCCGGTGAACATTAGCCGCCTGAACGATTAGTTCCAGCAGGGGTTGCTCGTAAATCGCTTGCACTTCTGCCACTTGCCAGTCGTAGCGACAGTCCCGCTCCGTCGTTGTCATTCCCATTGCCTCGTAACCGGATCATCACCACTTTGCCTGGAAACTGTCCCTACGGCAATAGGCGCTGGCGCGTTTGGGAACGGGGTCGCTCCCGCACAATCTCCTGACACTCCACGGTTTGGCCGTCCTGGCTCCGCAGCAAGTAGTGCAAAGGCTTTTCCTGCAAGATTTTCCACGGCAAGGCCGCCATTTGCCCCCGCAATAACAGCCAATCCAAACAATCCCGGTCTAAGCACAGCAGCCGCACCCATCCCTGGTCACTGGACTTGGCTCCCCCAATCAGATGCAGTTGGGTACGCCGGCGCAATTGATACCAAAAACCCGTTGGTGGCACGCCACCTGGTCGTTGCAGGGAAATCAACGGGTCAGTGAGCCCCAGCGCTTGCTCGTAGTGGTAGTAGTAATGCAGGGGAACATCGGCCCGTGGCAACCTCAAATCCTCATCGAAGAAGCGCCGCGCCGCCTCCAGGTCGGACGTCATCACGGTATAGACTTTGGGGGAACTGCGCAGGAATAACCATAGGGCCGTGGCGTAGCCAACCAGCAGCAACACCATGACCCCCTGGGGCGAGAGCAACCCGTCCATGGTTACTGCAGCGGTTGGGGAGAGAGCCTGGGATTTTGGGCTGTGAGTTTCACTTCTTTAACTTCGCCTTTCTCACCCAAGGGCTGGGGTGGCCCATCGTTAATCCGCACCTGCACCTCCCCAGCGTTGCCCGCCGCTAACACCAAAGTTTCCCGCGCCGTCCAGCGTTGGGTCGCCCCAGCGCTCAAAATGCCCTCAAACACCACCTGACCGTCCGCCACCACTTGTAACCAGGATTGGCCGGTCATCTCCACCTGCACCTGGATGGCCGATGCTGGAGCTGGCGACGGTGTAACGGCGACTGGTGAGGGAGAAACCGGCATCTGGGGACTGGGTTTCGGACGAGCTGGCGTCTCTGGTGCCGGACTCAGGCTCGCCTGAGGTTTGGGCGTGGGACGCAGGAGATACGACAGCAGGCCAATGGCACCTAAAATGAGGGCAAAGTAAGTCAAATACAGATGCCAAGGCCGCAACGACGGACCACTGGGGGAACTGCTCGCAGGTAACGGCGTCACGGGCATTCCCGTGTCCAGAATCGATAAGTCCAAGTCTTCCACCTGGAGCAGCCGAGCGTATTGCCGGAGAAATCCCCGTACATAGACCGGTTCTGGCAGTTCCTGTACGTCCCCCTCCTCCAAGGCGCGCAACATCCGAGTTTGAATGTGGGTGTGTGCCGACACGTCCGCGAGCGACAAATGCTTGTCCTCCCGCACCTGGCGCAAATACTGACCTATCTCCCGCAAACGTGCTGCCTGCGCAGGGGTGTAAAGACTCACCTTCATCGCATCAACAACTTAACCGGCAGTCTTTACCCTATCTTACCCGCATCCTCGCCCGCACCGCATGGCAAAACGCCAACTCCGATGAGGTCAGCGGACGGATTTGGCCCACCGGTAGATTCCCCAGGTCAATCTTGCCAATTGCTTGCCGGTGCAACCGCACCACCGGATAACCCAGCTGGGCCGCCACACGCCGGATTTGCCGGTTCCGTCCCTCCCGCAACCGTACCTCCAACAGGGTCTGGTCTGGCCACGTTCGTAACACGCGCACTTGCGCTGGCAAGGTGGGGCGCCCGTCCAGTTCCACACCCTGTCGCCACTGGGCGAGTACGCGCGCCGACGGATGGCCAGTAACCCACACCCAGTACACCTTCCAGACGGGATGGCGAGGATGGGTCAAGGCCAAGGTTAAATCGCCGTCATTTGTGAGGAGCAAGGCGCCGGTCGTGTCGTAATCCAACCGTCCCACGGGATACAACGGCGGCAAGCCAGGGGGTAAAAAATCTCGCACGGTTGGGCGTCCTTGGGGGTCGCGACAGGTGCTGACTACACCCAGGGGTTTGTGCAGTAGGTAGTAGTACAAACCAGGGGCTGGCGGTAACGGTCGGCCTTGCACCGTAATCTGGTCCACCTGGGGGTCGCACTTTTGACCCACCTGCGCGGGTCGTCCGTTGACCCACACCTGTCCAGCTCGAATCAGAGCCTCTGCTTGCCGTCGCGCCGCGATTCCCCGTTGGGCCAGAATTTTTTGCAATCGCTCAATTGTCATCCCGTCAAACCCAGGTCCGCCAGGATGTCGGTGGCATGGGTATCGGTCTTGACGTTGGTATAAACGCGGCTGATTTTGCCCTGCGGGTCAATCACGTAGGTCACCCGCTGGCTGTAACCACCCCCATCCACATCATAGGCGCGGCTAATTGCTCCGCCCGTATCCACCAGCAGGGGAAACGGCAAGTTGTACTTCTGGGCAAACGCCTGGTGCGAGGCCTGATCGTCCTGGCTCACCCCCAACACCACCACATCGTGCTGCTGGTAAGCGGCGTAGTGGTCCCGAAATCCACAGGCCTCCTTGGTGCAACCGGGCGTGTCGTCCTTGGGATAAAAGTACAGTACCACCGTCTTGCCCGCAAAATCTGCCAGCGATACTGAACGTCCCTGCGTGTCCACTGTGCGAAAGTCAGGTGCTTGGGTTCCCACCGCCAGAGCCATGTTGCGTCTCCAATCCCTCGTCAACGCCATTGTAGCGCCTGGGGGTCGCCGCTCCCCACTGATGAGTCCCAAACCCCGATTTCATCGGCTCTTTCGTCTCTGCGCACCCCCATGACACTGATTACGATTCCTAATAAGCCGCTGAAAGTTAAGATAAATTTAAAGATGCTAATCGAATGGATGCACGACTTTCACTATACAGATTTTCCGCTCCACATCGTACTTGTCCAACCGCAAATCCCGCCAAATACGGGCAATATCGCGCGCACCTGTGCTGCAACTCGCACGCCTTTACATCTCATTGGCCCGCTGGGATTTGAATTGAGCGACCGCTACCTGAAACGCGCGGGTTTAGACTACTGGCCCTACGTCCTGTACCGCGTCTATCCCAACTGGCAAAGCTTTGTCAGTACATATCCCCAGGTGCGGGGGCGCTGGTTGGCCTTTACTCCCCAGGCCGAAACCTGCTTTTGGGACTACTCATTTCAGTGGGGAGACTGGCTATTTTTTGGGAGCGAAACCACGGGCTTGCCGGAGATTTGCCTGCAGGCATGTCATGCACAATTACGAATCCCCATGGTGGAGCCGGGAGTCCGTAGCCTGAACCTGTCCGTGAGTGTCGCCGTGGGTTTGTTTGAAGCTCGCCGCCAGCTATACCACATGAAGCGACCTTAAGTGTGTTTTCCAGAATACATATAACTTTTTTTTAATGTGAATCGGTGGCTGAGACGAGGCCATCGGCCTTCTCAGTCATAACGATTTATCATCGGGGGTTTACGGTTCACCGGGGCCACCGGCTAAATAATCAGGACAAGGGCGATGTGGTCCATGTTCCACACGTCTGGTGGTGGAGGGGTGATCGGGTGTTGGGTCCAACCGGCACGCGGGTAGCCCTCATCAGGTTCGCTCCTTGGTGCGTTTATCCTCACACCCGTTTTAGGAGGTAACTCATGCCGCAGCATGACCTAAGCCATTTTGACTGGCAGCCTCTGCAGGTTTCTTCCCAATCTAGGCCCTCGGTTACGACAACGCCGTTGCTTCGGCCTCTGGCGACATCTTCGGTTTTGACTGGCCTGGCAGCCGTGGGGGCGCTGGTCGGCCAGGGGATGGCGCTGGCCGAGGAACCCGCCGTCGCAACGGAGGGATTGCCATCGCAGCAGCAGGAAGCCGGTATGGCTGCTGTGCCAGAAGAGCTGGTGACACAACACCGCGTGCGAGCGGGAGAAACCCTGTGGCAGTTGTCGTACCTGTACCAGGTCACGGTGGAAGAGTTGGCGCGTTTCAACGGCCTGCAGCCGGATCAGGTACTAGAGGTAGGACAGGTCTTGAAGATCCCGCCTCGGTCGCTAGGACCTAATCGGGCGGAGAGTTTGCTCGAGCGGGTACGACAGCAGGCGCTGGCGCGGCAAAGGCCTTCCCTAGCAGCCATGATGGAGGCCCCGACGTTGGTGGCCCACAGTGCCCAAGAGGTTTCACCTAAACAGGCCTGGGAATACCGGGTGCAGCCAGGGGACACGTTGAGTGCAATTGCCCGTCGCTACCGGGTTTCTCTAGCGGAATTGGTGCGGTTCAACCAGTTGCGCGACCCGGATTGGCTGTACGTGGGTCAAGTCCTGCGGGTGCCAGCCACACCAGGGGTCTCCCCAGCATCGGCGGTTGCCCAGCGGCCTGTGCCGCAGGTGCTCGCGCGGCTACGAGCGCCCCGTTTGACCACGCCTCCGACGGCGCTCCCCGCTCCACCGGTCAATCCGCTACTGGGGACCGATGCGCTGGGTGAGGTGGGCAAGGCGCCGGCGCTAGATACGGATAATCTCCGGCGCCAACCGGCGGTTCAGGATTTATCGGCTATCTTGCCAAGGGTATTCCCACCCGTTTTGGATGAAGGTCCAGCGGATAACCGGCAAGCCCTGAGCCTACCGCCCATTGGAGAGGTGGATAAGTTCTTACCCAAAGACCCCACCTTTTTCCGGGGCTATATCTGGCCAGCACGAGGGGTATTGACGTCGGGGTTTGGGCCGCGCTGGGGCCGGATGCATCAGGGGATTGACATTGCCGGGCCAGTGGGAACGCCGATTGTAGCGGCGGCTTCAGGAACGGTGATCTTTGCCGGTTGGAACGCGGGCGGCTACGGCAATCTGGTGAAAATCTGGCACGACAACGGCAGCGTCACCTACTACGCCCATAACCACCGGATTCTGGTGCGGGAAAACCAGCGGGTGGAACAGGGGCAGTTGATTGCGGAGATGGGCAGTACCGGCTTTAGCACCGGTCCCCACTTGCACTTTGAAATCCGCAAGCGTGACCGGGGTCCGGTCAATCCCCTGGCGTTTTTGCCGTCGCGCCGGTGATGCCATAGGCAAATTGCAGTGAGGTTTACCGGGTCATGGGGTGTCCTATGGCCCTTTTTGTGTGGGTCAACCGCCAGCCCTTGTAAAAAAACCTATACAATTTGAAAAGTTTTAACAGTAGGTTGTCCCATGCCAACCCCTTCCGCTTCTGCTTGGTCAGCCTGGGTCCAGCGGCGGTTGCTGCTGGGCTGGGAACCAACGCCGGAGTTGCTGGCCATTCTGCTGGTGTATTTTGTGCAAGGGGTGATTGGGCTGGCACGGCTGGCGGTGAGTTTTTTCCTCAAGGATGAACTGGGACTGACGCCGGCGACGGTGGCGGCCTTAACTGGGATTGCGGCGTTGCCCTGGATGGTGAAACCGCTGCTAGGGCTAGTGGCGGACGGGTTGCCCTTGGCGGGGTACCGGCGGCGTTCCTATTTAATGCTGTCTGGTGTATTGGGAGCGACGGCTTGGGGGTTGCTGGCAACCTGGGTGCAGCGGCCATGGCAAGCGGTGGCGGCGATTACGATGGCGTCCCTGGCGACGGCGCTGGGGGATGTGATTGCCGATTCGCTGGTGGTGGAACGGGTGCGTGGGGCCAGCCAGAGCCATACGGGGTCGTTGCAATCTTTGTGCTGGGGGACCAGCGCCCTGGGCGGCGTCATCACCGCGTATTTCAGCGGGGCGTTGCTAGACCGTCTGGGGACGCGGGCGGTGTTTGGGATTACCGCGCTGTTTCCGATGCTCGTGACGCTGGGAGCGTTTTGGGTGCAGGAGCTGCGCCAGCCCCGCCAAAAACAAGTGGTGACGCAGGTGGTGGGCCAGATTCAGCAGCTGTGGACAGCAGTCAAACAACCGGGCATTCTCATGCCGACGGCGTTTTTGTTCCTATGGCAAGCCACGCCCACGTCCGATACGGCGTTTTTCTTCTTTGTGACCAATGAGTTGCACTTCCCGCCGGAATTTTTGGGACGGGTGCGATTGGTGACCAGCGTGGCGGCCCTAGTCGGCGTGTGGATTTTCCAGCGCTATTTGCGAGACGTGCCGATTCGCCGGATGTTGCTCTGGACAACGGTACTTTCTAGCGCGTTGGGGATGACCAGTCTGCTGCTGGTGACCCATACCAATCGGCTGCTGGGGATTCCGGACCGCTGGTTTAGTTTAGGTGACAGCGCCATTTTGACCGTCATGGGGGAGATTGGCTTTATGCCGGTGCTGGTGCTGGCCGCCCGGTTATGCCCCCCCGGTATCGAAGCCAGTTTGTTTGCCCTGTTGATGTCGGTGCTGAACTTGGCTGGGGGAGTTGCTCACGAATTGGGTGCGTTGCTCACGCATCTGCTAGGCATCACCGAAACCCAGTTCGACCGGCTCTGGCTGCTGGTGACGATTACCAATCTCAGTAGCTTGCTCCCACTGCCCCTGTTGGGCTGGTTGCCGGAAGACAAGGCAACTACCAAGCCTGAACTACCACCGGCGGTGGTGGCCGATGCAGTTGTCCTGGGGGACGTGGCGCCGGGGTTGCACTTTGAAGCGGTTGAGGTGGAGTCCTAAAACACTTGTTCGACTTCGGCGATTTCGGGAATGAATTCCTTGAGCCGCCGCTCGATGCCCATGCGCAACGTCATGGTGGAACTGGGACAAGCGCCGCACGCGCCCTGTAACCGCAACCGCACGATGGGGCCGTCAATTTCCACGAGTTCAACATTTCCCCCATCAGCCATCAAGTAAGGGCGCATCTCGTCTAGCACTTTTTCCACATTTTCCACAGTCAACGGCAACGTCTCCATAGGAAGGCTCCACAAACAAGCAGTCTCAGGTGAATTTTCCCTGTCGGTCAGGCTATGATGGGACAGGGATATGGGTGAAACGCCCATCCTTAGTGTACCGTGAAAGCTCAGTTGGGGGGAAACGTGACAGAGATGGCCCTAGCGCCGTTGGCGGCAACCGACCCGGTGGTGGCTGACTTGATTGCCCAGGAGTTGCAGCGGCAACGGGATCATTTGGAGTTAATTGCCAGTGAAAATTTTGCGTCGCCGGCGGTGATGGCGGCCCAAGGGTCGGTGCTGACGAATAAATATGCCGAGGGTCTGCCGGGGAAACGTTATTACGGCGGGTGTGAGGTGATTGACGCAATTGAGCAACTGGCGATTGACCGGGCCAAGGAATTGTTCGGCGCGGCCCATGCCAACGTGCAACCCCACTCCGGCGCCCAGGCAAACCAGGCGGTGTTTCTGGCGCTACTGCAACCGGGGGATACGATTCTCAGCATGGATTTGAGCCATGGCGGGCATTTAACCCACGGCTCGCCGGTGAATCTATCAGGGATGTGGTTCCGGGCGGTGCATTACGGGGTGCATCCGGAGACCCACCGGTTGGATTACGACCAGATTCGGGATTTGGCGCGGCAACACCGGCCCAAGCTGATCATCTGCGGGTATTCCGCCTACCCTCGGCAAATTGATTTCGCGGCGTTCCGGGCGATTGCCGATGAGGTGGGGGCGTACCTACTGGCGGACATGGCCCATATTGCGGGGTTGGTCGCTGCCGGGGTGCATCCCAGTCCGTTGCCCCATTGCCATGTGGTGACCACGACCACCCACAAAACCTTGCGCGGGCCGCGTGGTGGGTTGATTCTCACCAATGACCCGGAGCTAGGCAAGAAGCTGGATAAAGCGGTGTTTCCGGGAATTCAAGGCGGGCCACTGGAGCATGTGATTGCCGCCAAGGCGGTGGCGTTCGGGGAAGCTTTGCGCCCGGACTTCCGTGCGTACATCCAGCAGGTGGTGCGCAATGCCCAGGCGTTGGCCCGAGGATTGCAGGAACGGGGATTGACGGTCATCAGCGGCGGCACGGATAACCATCTGGTGCTGGTGGATGTGCGACCCACGGGATTGACGGGGAAAGCGGCGGATGCCCTGCTGGGGGCGATTAACGTGACGGTGAATAAAAACACGATTCCCTTCGACCCGCAGTCGCCGTTTGTAACCAGCGGGATTCGCTTGGGGACGCCGGCCATGACCACCCGCGGGTTTGGCGAGTCGGAATTTGAGGAAGTGGCTGACATCATTGCCCACCGGTTGTACCATCCGGAGGACCTCTCGGGCCGAGAACGGGTAGCGGCCTTGTGTCGGCGTTTTCCCCTGTACAGCCATTTACCCCAGCGAGAGCCGGTGCCGGTGTAGCAATGCCCTTCCATCTGCTGGCGTTTTTGTTGGCGGCGGGCGTGGTGCTGTGGGTGACCCCCTGGGTCAAGCAGTGGGGACTGCAGGTGGGTTCAGTGGATGTCCCCAATGACCGGAAAATTCACCGGCAACCAATGGTGCGCATTGGCGGTGTGGCCATTTTTGCGGGTTACCTGGTGGCGCTGCTGGTGGTCTGGTGGGCGGGGGGATTTGTAGATGCCCAGGGCCAACCCTTGCGGGCGCAGGCGGATGCCCAGATGTGGGCGACGACGGTCGGGGGCTTGTGTTTTTTTCTGATTGGGCTGGCGGACGATTTGTTTTCCCTGTCGCCGGGGTCGCGGTTGGTGATGCAGATGGCGGTGGCGGGAGGCGTGTGGGCTTGGGGTGTGCGCATTGATTCTTTGACCTTGCCGGGGCTGGGGTTGGTGTCGCTGGGGCCATTGAGTTTGCCCTTGACGCTGCTGTGGCTGGTGGGAATGGCCAATGCCATCAATATGGTGGACGGGGTGGATGGCCTGGCGGCGGGTGTTTCTGGGATTGCGGCGGCGGTGCTTTTGGTCGTGACCCAGTTTATGGGCCAACCGGCGGCGGCATTGTTGGCGGCGGCGCTGGCGGGAGCATGCTTGGGCTTTTTGCGCTACAACTTTAACCCGGCGCAGATTTTTATGGGCGATGGCGGCGCTTATTTCATGGGATTTACCCTGGCGGCCATCGGCACGATTGGCATGGTGAAGCGGGTGACGACTGCAGCGGTGGTGTTGCCCTACATCATCCTGGCGGTGCCGTTGCTAGATATGACCTGGGTGGTGATCGACCGGTTGCGGCGCGGCAAGTCTCCTTTTTTTCCAGATCAACGGCATTTGCACCACCGGTTGTTGCGGGCGGGTCTGTCTCAACGGGAAACGGTAACGGTGATCTATAGCTTGACCCTGTGGGCGGGGAGTGTGGCGCTGGCGCTGGCAGATTTCCCGGGGTCGCCGGTCTATGTGGCGATTGCCACCCTGTTGCTGGGGTTTATAGCGTGGAGCGTGTGGCAACGGCGAAAACCATGACCACCATTGGCTTTGGGTTGATTGGCACAGGGTATGCGGCCAGCCGGCGGGCGGAATGTCTGGCGCAGGACCCACGCGGGCGCTTGGTGGCGGTGGCGGGGCACACCTGGGACAAGGTGCAACAGTTTGTCGGTCAATATCCAGCCGAGGCCTGCACCGACTGGCGTGAGGTCATTCATCACCCCGATGTGGACATTGTGATCGTGGCGACGGTGAATGCGCTACATGGGGAAATTGCCGCCCAAGCGCTGGCAGCCGGCAAAGGGGTGCTGGTGGAATATCCGTTGGCGTTGGATTACACCCAGGCGGCCCAGGTGGTGCAGCAGGCGCGGGCGCGGGGCTTGTTTCTCCACGTGGAGCACATTGAACTGCTGAGTCCGATTCATCAGGCGTTGCGGGAGGTCTTGCCGAAACTGGGTCGAGTGACCTACGGGCGGTCAGTGAACCTGGTGGCCCAGTACCCAGCTCCCCGCAAGTGGACCTACCACCGGGAATTATTTGGTTTCCCTTTCACCGCCGGGCTGGCGCGGCTCAACCGGCTCTTGGATTTGCTGGGGCCAGTGGCGTGGGTCTTTTGTGACGAAGCATTCGAGGACGCTGGCGATGGTTATTACCGCAGTTGCCGGTGCAACGCCCAATTGGGATTTGCGGGGGGCGCGTTTGTGGAATTGACCTACGGCAAAGGCGAATGCATTTGGGAAGACCGGCGGCATTTCAGCTTGCACGGCGACCAGGGCGGCGTCATTTTTGAAGGCGACCAAGGGGAATGGATCACCCCAACCCAACAGCAACCCATCCCGCTCAGCGGTCGCCAAGGATTATTTCACAAGGACATGACCTGCGTGCTTGACCATCTCACCCAAGGCGCGCCCCTGTACACCACACCGGAAAAAAGTCTCGCAGCGCTGCGGGTGGCTACGGCGTTACAGGCGTCGGCTCAGGCGCACCAGCGGGTAGTTCTGGCGGAATGGGAGTTACCTGGGGCGGCGACGTCGCTTCAGCGGGCTTAGGAGGATTGATGTTACTACCGGGAAGCCAGCCTGCAGACAAGATGACCGTCGTACCCATAAATACCACGGCCAAACTCCAGGTCACACGGTTCAGCGTCGTTTCAGCGCTGCGGGTGCTGCTGAATAACTGCGCTTGACCCCCAATCGCGGCAATCCCTTCACCTTTAGGACTGTGCAACAGGATCAATATCACCAGCGCCACCGCACTAAAGAGCCAGATGGCTTCCACCAGCGTCACAATGCTCATCGCTCTATCCTTGCCAAGGCCCCTTTCATTTTACCCTAGGTCTCCTGATGCCAGTAACTCTCTCCTAGTGAATACTGCAACCCGCCCAGGTCTCAAACGCCAACAATCAAGCTCACTGTACAGCCACAGTAGAAGCAGGTTAAAGAGTGTCGGTTCTTGCCGAACCATTCGGGCACAAAAAACTGGACTGCGTAGAGTAACAATTGTTTTCACTTTCGCGGCATGGGTGACGACAATCTTGGACGCAGAAACTGTGATTTTTTCCAAGACTCTCTGCCATCCTTTCATCCTACAGCCAAGTATTGATATTTTGAAAGTTTCAAGTGAATAATTGCACCGTCAATACTTGCCCTTAAAACCCCTATGGGATCGCAGTTATTCACCCCGGAGTGGACCTGTTGTCATCAGTAAGTTGAACTCTCAATATTTCTATCACTTCTCAAGCTGCAAGGCAAAGTTGCATCCTTGGTTTTCTGAACTCGTTTGATAAACTTAAGCATCTTACAAGGTAGAGCTTCTGAATTTCTCTTTCATAGCTAGTCTCAGTTTTTTAGGCTTGTCATATCTTAGGTCGTAGGGCACAGCCCATCCCTCGTTTTACCGTCATCTCGCTAACATAAACTAAATAATACGACTACAATTCTACTTCTTATCCGCATTGTACAGCTACTACGCAGAACATTCTTATTTCGGATAACAGTAAAATTGGTCGAGTTTACAAGCGCATGGTGCAGAGAGCAAAAAACGGATGCGGTGTCAAGCCTATTGGCCCCCTATGTGCAGCGACAATTGCTATCGCCACATCCATCCTGGTACGACAAGGGGGGTCTTCTTCGGAATCCATTGACCCCGAATGGCCTGTAACCCAGGTGGATGTTCTGGTGTATGGGGATGAACCGGCTGGGGTCGCCGCCGCCATTCAAGCTGGGCGAGGTTTGGCGGGACAGGGGCGGGTGGTTCTGGTGCGCTCGCAACCGGAATGGGCCTGGGTCGGAGGGGTCTGGACGCGCGGTGGATTGGCTTACCTGGACCGCAACCAACGGCGAGGTCATCCGCCTGCCTGCCCCTTCTACCGAGAGTTGCTGGAGACGGCAAACGTCCAACGGGTTGCGGCCAATGCCAGCCTGATGGACTGGGGAATGCGGCAGCTACTGGCAGCAGCGGGCGTCCAACTGGTGCATCAGACGCGCTTGCAACCCAAGGTGCAGGGCTCGCGCATCGAATGGCTGGCAGGTGGCGGACAACGCTGGACAGCGCAGGTGGTGATTGATGCCACACCCGAAGCCGATGTGGCACGAGCGGCGGGTTTGGCCTACGAGAAGGGATTTGCCGCGTTGGGACTCCCAAACGACACCCTGGCGGTGTCGCCTGTGTTTGAATTAGCCCCCTTGACGCTTTCCCAGTTGGCCGCCATTGAACGCCGTATTTTGACCAATCCCCTGCTGCTGGAAGAACTCCGGGCCAAGATTGTCCAGGACAACCGCCCCGAAGAGGCCCAACTCCTGCTGCGCAATTTTCATTTGCCAATGAGAGTGCAGGGGGACTTTGCCGATGTGTACAGTTCCGCCTTGGGCGCTGCCTATCACCGGTCTCGGGGCTTGCCGTTTCGGATGGGCAACCGGGTTTTTCTAGACCGAGGCAATGTAGCCGCTGTGGCGCCTGACCGTCTATCCTTCAACGGCTTGCTGTTTCAGCTCTCCACCCGCGAGGTGGAACGCCTGGTGCAGCAACAGCGCCGCCTCACGCCCCCGATGTACCGGGAACTCCAGCAGTTCCAAGCCTGGTTGCGCCGATTTCCCGAAGCAGCCCAGGTGCAGGTGTTTCCCCCGCTAGAAGTGTACGTGCGCCACCTGGTGACCGTCACCGAGGTGTTGGACCTAATGCCAGTTGAGCGCATTCTCCAAGGAGGCGTGGAACCAGAAAAGGCAATCGGCACGTTCCGCTACGCCTTTGACGCGCGGGGGGGCATCCCTGGGTGGTCCCACCGTCTCCCACCGACGGTCACATTTCGCTACGGCGTGGGCAGTTCCCTAACGCGCCTGGAGAATTTCGCCGTTGTGGGTGGGAACGCTGGTTTCCCTGGACTGGCGGCTACCGTCGGACGTATCGAGGAGCGCAAGGTTTGCACAGGTGCCTATCTCGGGCAATTAGCAGCGCGGGCAGTGCTTACGCAACAACCCCTGGTTAGGCAGAGCCCTTTGCCGGCACCACCCTGAACCGCACGGTCGCGATGACTTCCGGGTGAAGGCGTACCTGGGCCTCGTAAGTTCCCAATTTGCGGATGTCCGGAATCGTGATGTCGCGGCGGTCCACCACCTGGCCCGTACCAGCTTGGATCATCTCCGCCACGTCCTGCTCGGTCACGCGCCCAAACAACTGCCCCTGTTCGCCCGCCTTCATTGGCAGGGTCAACAGACCAATCACCTCTAGGGCCGTCTTGCGGGCCAGGGCTTCTTCCTTCTCCTGCAGCTTGCGTTGCTGCTCCAACGCTTGCCGTCGCTCGATTTGCCGCAGTACGGTGGGAGTCGCCGCCACCGCTTTGCCCTGGGGGATCAAATAATTGCGCGCATAGCCTGGAGCTACATCCACCACGTCGCCCGCCGCCCCTAGTTTTGGAATCGCGGTCGTTAACACCACCTGTACCCGCTTCGCCATCGCGTCAACCGGTTTTTAGAATTGGGACAAAAGATAACTATACCGTAATCCCAGGAATAGACACAAGCAGTCATTTCGGTACACAAAGGTGGTGGTTATTGTTACAATACCTTCAAATGCTTTTAAGGAATCTTGCGTTTCACAACACGGCTGGGGTTGTTAGCCTAGGGTTGTTTGAGCTGACGCGTCTCCTATTGGTTTAAGAAGGGTATATGGTGGAAACGGTGCAATCCAAGTCGCTGACCCCAACAGAAAAGTTCCGCTGGTCATCGGTTCTTCTAGGTCTGGCATTAATTTTGTGTCTGGTTTTGCTGAGCTGGGGATGGTCGCGAGTTTCGACGCCGGACCCCTATGTGCAGACGGTGCTTAGCTTGGTGGGAGACCCGGTGCGGGGCAGGGACATCTTTCTACAAAATTGCGCCAGTTGTCATGGGGTGCAGGGGGCGGGTCATGTCGGACCTTCGTTGCAAGGTGTGACCAAGCGGCGGTCAGCCCAGCAGATTATCGCTCAGGTGACGGGGGGTAAAACGCCGCCCATGCCCCAGTTTCAGCCCAGCCCCCAAGCGATGGCGGATTTGTTGCGCTATCTGGAGCAACTGCCTGCGAAGTAGATGGGATTGGCTCCCTGGCGAGTGCCTTTGGCGCGGGCGTTGCACCGGAATCGGGCACTGGTCTATAGCCGTTATGCCCAACTGGCGACGGTGGATGCCCAGGGCCGGCCCCACAACCGTACGCTGGTGTTTCGGGGCTTTTGCCGGGATACGGACACCCTGGCCTTTGTCACAGACCGGCGCAGTGAGAAGGTCCAGCAGATTGACCACCAGCCCTGGGGCGAGTTGTGCTGGTATTTTCCCCAGACGCGGGAGCAGTTTCGGCTGGCGGGTGTGTTGGAGCTGGTGGATAGCCACCACCGGGACCCGCTGGCCCAGGCAGAACGCCGGGAACGCTGGCAAACCCTTTCAACCGCCAGCCGGCAACAGTTTCTCTGGCCCCACCCCGGTCAACCGCGCACCGGCGACTGGCGAGTGGAGGACGCGGTTCCGGCAGAGCCGCCCGCGCACTTTTGTGTCCTATGGCTGCATCCCCAGCAGGTGGACCACCTGGAATTGCGCGGCCAACCCCAAAACCGCTATCGCTACTGGCGCACGCCGTCGGGGGAATGGGCGATGGTGGAAGTGAATCCCTAAAGCTACTCGCGCCGGTCCGGGGTGTGGAGCACCACGCCCTGGAGTTGCTCAATGGCGGCCAAGGCGGCCCGCGACCCCGCCAAGATGTCCCGTTCTTCGCCCCCTAGATACACGCGCCCGAAACTGCCAAACGGTTGCACTTCCAGGATGTTGATCAGAGCGGCTTTTTCTGCCTCGTTGGCCGCCAAAGGCGCGTAGGCCGCCGGTTCCACCTCTAGGATGTACAGCGTCTGGCCTGCCAGGATCATTTGGCCCCGGCGCATCCGGTTGATAAGCTGGGCCTGGTGCGGGTCAATGTTGCGGATCACCTGGCTGGAGACCACGCGGGGTTTGAGGCGTTCCTGTTCCTTGACCCCTAGCGCCGCCAAAATCGCCTGGCCTGCCGCACGCACGTCTCCCTGGCGACTGGCGTGGATTTCCAGCAGGCCGTACAGGCGTTCCACCACCTGCACTCCCGGTCGCACCAGGTTGGACTTGAGAGCCACGTCAGTAATCCGGTTGATTTCAATCCCCGGCGAAATTTCCACCCACAGGGACGCATCGCCTGGCAAGGGCAAGAAACCCGAGGCCACCGTCCCCAGGTAGGCGGCATACTGGGGTTGCAGGCTGTCGATGTACACGTAGCTGCGCAGGATGACACCCACCGGTCGGCTCCCCGCCCGTCCATACCCAGTGTAGGGGCAACCGGTCCAAACGTTTTGCAGCTGGCGGGGGATTCTGGTAGAGTTAGGACAGTGAAAATGCCGGTCTGCAACCGGTATTCCCATATCACTAGCAGGAAGGAGTGAATCACGATGACGGCAGCAGTGACCCTCGATTACCACAGCGACACCTATCGGGATGCCTATAGTCGCATCAACGGGATTGTAATCGTAGGGGAACAGGAAGCGGCGGATAACTACTGCAAAATCGCCGAGCTGCTGCCGGCCCATCGGGAAGAATTGCTGGCGCTGGCCAAAATGGAAAGCCGCCATAAAAAGGGCTTTGAGGCCTGTGGACGCAACCTGAACGTCACGCCCGATTTGACCTTTGCCCAGCAGTTTTTCCAGCGGTTGCGCGCAAATTTTCAGGCGGCGTTTGCAGCAGGGAACGTCGTCGCCTGCTTGCTCATTCAGGCCCTGATCATTGAGTCCTTTGCCATTGCTGCCTATAACATCTACATCCCCGTCGCTGACCCCTTCGCCCGCAAGATTACCGAAGGAGTGGTCAAGGATGAATACCTGCATCTGAACTTTGGTCAACGGTGGCTCAAGGAACATTTCGCTGAGGTGAAGGAAGCCCTGAAGGAAGCCAATCGGCAGAATTTGCCCCTGGTCTGGCAGATGCTGAATGAAGTGGAGCAGGATGCAGCCACGTTAGGGATGGAAAAGGCGGCGCTGGTGGAAGATTTCCTGATTGCCTATGGGGACGCCCTGGCGGACATTGGCTTTAACACCCGCGAAGTGATGCAGATGACGGCCATGGGTCTGGCGGCGGTCTGAAGACTTTCCCTTTTCCTCTATCCTGGTGAAGGGGCGTTAGGGCGCGCAGCCATGTTTGGACTCATTGGCCATCTCACTAGCCTGGAAGTTGCTCAGTCCCTGGCCGACCGCCTGGGTTATCCAGAGTACGCGGAGCAAGGGTTGGACTTTTGGTGCATGGCCCCGCCCCACATCCTCGATGAAATCAAGGTGCGCAGCGTCACAGGGCAGGTGATCGAAGGCCGGTACGTGGAGTCCTGCTTTGTGCCGGAGATGCTCGCCCAAAACCGATTCAAAGCGGCGACGCGCAAGGTTTTGAACGCCATGGCCCACGCCCAAAAACATGGCATTGACATCACAGCGCTCGGGGGCTTTACCTCCATCATTTTTGAAAACTTCAACCTGGAGCAAATTCGCGAAGTGCGCAACGTGGCCCTGGACTTCCGCCGCTTTACCACGGGCAACACCCACACCGCCTACATCATCACGCAGCAGATGGAATTGGCGGCGCGGGACATGGACATCAACCTGGCGCGGGCGACCATTTTGGTGTGCGGCGCTAGCGGGGACATTGGCAGCGCCGTGTGCCGGTGGGTGGCCCATGCCTACCCCAACGCCGACCTGATTCTGGTGGCCCGCAATCAACAGCGGTTGCAGGCGTTTCGCCAGGAACTGGGCACGGGACGGTGGATGTCGCTGGAGGAAGGGTTACCTTTAGCGGATGTGATTGTATGGGTGGCCAGTATGCCCAAGGGGATCGACATTGACCCGGCGGTGCTCAAAAATCCCTGCCTGGTGATTGACGGGGGGTATCCCAAGAATTTGCGGACCCGTATCCAGCGCCCAGGCGTGCGGGTACTGCAGGGGGGCATGGTGGAACACGCGCTGGAGATTGACTGGCGGATCATGGAGTGGGCGAATTTAACCGACCCCAGCCGCCATCTCTACGCTTGTTTTGCCGAGGCGATGCTGCTGGAGTTTGAGGGCTGGTACACCAATTTCTCCTGGGGCCGCAACCAGATCACGCTGGAAAAAATGGCGCAAATTGGAGCGGTTTCCCGCAAGCACGGCTTTCAACCCCTACTGAGCTAAAATGGTGGCGGGATGCTGGTGTAGCTCAGCGGTAGAGCACTCGCCTTGTAAGCGAGCGGTCGAGGGTTCGAATCCGTCCACCAGCTCTAGGTCTGGACCAGCGGGTACAGGGGGATGATGTATTGCTGGCCGAAGATGAACCGGTGATACAAACCCAATTGCTCGTACACCGCCAGCGGCACCCCCACGTCAGCGAGATACACCTGCCCGGTGTAACGGGTGTCAGCCACCGGCAAGCCCAGCACCAGGGTCGCCGCCGCAGCTAACTCGTCCAGGGTTTCCCCCAGGCGCACCACCTCGGCGCCGCTTTGGGTCACCCACGCCCGCACCTCATCCGTCAAGGGAGCATCGCTGCCAACCAATACCACGCCGGCAGTTTCGCCCACTAGTTCCGTCCCATCCACCACCTGGGCCCCGGTCTGGCGGTAGAGATGGTACTGGGTTTGGAGGAGCGGGTCCGAAGATGCCAGCGCCTGGGGCCACAACCGGACGTTCACCCCTCGGTTGGCCATGTTGCGGGCTGCTCCCATCGCCACGGCAGCCAGCCAGCCGGACCCCGCCAGCACCACCACGCGCTGGGTGGACCAGTTGTCCCCGAGCCATCCCAGGGTCAACATCGCTGCGCTGCGGCCTGCGGTTTCCACCAGCGCCTCGCGCGTCAAACCCGCCCGTTGTACCAGATGCCACCACCGTTCCACCTGGGACCGCGCTAGCGTTGGCACTGGCAACCCCGTCTGGGTGCAAAACCACTCCTTCCCTAGGGCAACGGAATCGTTGTGCGTCCCCATTGCAGCGTACGCGCCAGCCACAGCAGTTCGTTCATAAAGCGGGTCAAGCGGGGTTGGTACTCGTCGGCGGCAAGAAACTGCCCCTGCTCGTCAAACAGGCGGTCCACATAGCTGAAATTCAAATCAATCGGCGTCATGCATAACCCGTAGGCCCGCAGCACCGGAATCAGGGCTTCAATCACCCGCGTCCCGCCAAATCCCCCTACCGAAACGCCACACAATCCCACCGCCTTGAACCGGTACTCGGGGTAATTGCTGTCGAGCACATGCTTGAGCATCCCCGGATAGCCATGGTTATACTCCGGCACCACCAGGATCAATCCGTCCGCCGCCTGCATCTTGGCCGCAAAGGGGGGATACTTCACAGCGGGTCCCGCGTCATCTGTGCGAATCGGCAAGGTGCGAATGTCGATCAGCTCCGTCGCCACCTCGGGATAATGACTCTCCAACTGGGAGACAATCCAGCGGGCGACCCCTTCGCTCAGGCGGCCCTGGCGCACCGTCCCCAAAATCACCGGCAACACCACCTTGCCCATGGCCATCCCTAGTTCACCGGCACCACAATTTCAATCAGCACCGAATCGGCCCCGTAGGCAGCGGGGCCAGCCCCTGGGTCGCCGCCGCTCAATCCCGGTCCAAATTGCACCCCGAACGGCAACGGCCAGCCCCCCGGTCGGGTTTGCCGCAACTCCAGTTGAATCCGGTCGCCGTAGGCCACCTGCTGAGCGGTGCGCGCCTGCGTGGGTAAATCCGCCGCCCTACCCTTGCGCTCCTGGGTCAGCCCCACTTCAGCGCCCCCAAGTCCCACGACCACTACGGCGCTAAGGACGCTGAGTGGCCACCGCAATCCGCACCCCCGGAACGTACCGCAGTTGGTCCATAATCGCCACCACTTGCCCATAGCTGACATTTCGGTCCGCACTGATGACAACAACGGTGCTTTGCCCTGGCGACACCAGCGCCTGCACCCGCGCTCGCAGTTGTTCCAAGGGTACCACCTCTCGATTGACCGCAACACGCCCCTGGCGGTCCAGGCTCACCGTCACCGGCGGCGCATCTTGCACCTGGGCCGTCGTCGCCTTCGGTAAATTCACCGGCAGACTTTCCAGGCGCGTCAGGGAAAGGGTACTGACAATAAAATACACCAGGATCGCGAAAATGACATCGATCATCGGCACGATGTTGACTTGGGCCTGGGGTTCACTCTCCTGAGGCAGCCGCATGGACACCTCCTTTCTCGTAGTGATGCCGGTAGAGCAACTCCAACTGGCCGCCGTACTCCTGGATCAGGGCAATTTGCCGCTGGTACAAGCCGCGGAACACATTGGCAAACAACAGCGTCACGATGGCCACCACCAGACCCGCCGCCGTAGAAATCAAGGCCTCGCTGATCCCTGCGGTCACTGCCGCCGACTGGGCGCCGCTTAACTGGCCCAAGCGCAGGTTCGCCAGGCTCGTGATCAGTCCCAGCACGGTGCCAAGCAGCCCCAGCAGGGGCGACAGGCTAATGATCGTCTCAAACACCGTGTTAAACCGTTTGATCAGGGGCAATTCCGCTTGGGCCGCCGTCTCCAGCGCCAGGCGAAACTCCTCAGGGTTGGGGTTGTCCAACTCCAGGGCCGCCAAGAAAATCCGCGCCAGGGGCAAATGACTGTTTTGCTTGAGCAGGAGAATCGCCGCGCGGGGGCTGCGTGCGTAGAGTGACAGGGTTTCCTGGACGATCGCAGGCTGCGCAGTGGTGACCCGCACCCAAAACACCAGGCGTTCCAGGATCAGGGCCAGCGCCAGGATGGAAAACCCTAGCAGCGGCCACATGACCACCCCACCGGCGGCAAATAGACGACGGGCAACCTCCATGCTTACCTCGACCTTCCCCTAAAAACCATACCAACTCCGGGGCGCTTGAATCACCACGTTGTTGACGTAGATGTTGAAGGTAAATTCAATTTCCAACTGGTTATAGGCAAAGGTTTCCGGCAAGGGGCCAAAGGGCGCCGCCCGTTGGATGGCCTCCAGCGTTTCCGCATCCGTTTGCGGCGAACCCGACGAGCGCAAGACCCGCAGGTTGCTAATTTGGCCGCTGCGACTCAGGGTGAATCCCACGACCGTTTGCCGTGGCTGGTCCGGGGCGCGCGGACGCCAGTTCTGCTGCACCCGTCGCCGTAGGTTCGCCAGATACGGCCCCAAATCCACGTCCTGGCGGGCGGCGAGTTGGGTCGGTCCCGGAGCGTTGCGGGTGCTGTTGGCCTCCTGGTCGAACGGCGCTTGGCGAGCATCGCGGCTGATTGGCCCGCCGAGCAGTGCCGCCTCCCCTTTGGGAAGGGCTGCCGGATGGGGCGCAGGTTGAGCGTTCGGGTGGCTAGGGGGCTGGAAAGCCCTGAGAGCGGGTCGCTTCGGCGTTGATGCCGACTCGGGTAGAACTGGCGGCGTCGGGATTTGCGGTTCGGTGCGGGCGGTAGGTTGCGGCTCCCTCAGCGCCGTCGGGCTAGGCGTTGGTTCTTCGGGTTTAGGACGGGAGAGTTCCTGCGGCGCAACGGGCCTCGGCAGTGGCTCTGGGTTAGGAGATGCCTGGTCGCTGCGCGGTGATAACGCTGGTGCCGGTTGACTGGCAACGCGCTCGGCGCTCCGGCGGGTTGTCTCTACACCCAAGGGCAGGTCGGGACGCGCCGTTCCCTGGGCAATGGCATGTTGCACCGCGCGGTGCTCCGTATCGGGCGGCGGGGTCTCCGCAACCACCTTCGGCGCTTCTACGATTTCAATGGGGGGCAATTCCGCTACCGACCTTTCCTCAACCGTGGGGTTTGTCCATTGCCAGGCCAAGAAAACCGCCCCATGAATCACTAGAGAGAGACCGCCGTAGAGCCACAGGTTGGCCGGTTGTCGCCGTCGCCATCGCCAGGAATAGACCATGCCCCCACACCTGCGCTGCATCAACGTCTCGACTTGACCGTTAGTTTAACAAATCTGCTTCTCGGCCAGGGTTGATAACTGTTTAATGTTTTATGTAGCTTATATGCATACATGGGCATCTAGCCATGAAATTGAGTGAGTAGTGCAAGCGGCAGTAGAGCTACAGTTCGGTTGTGCGTCTGACATTTAGCTACCAAGCACGGATTGCCACAACCCCAGACCAACAGGCGGTGCTAGCTGCTTACGCGGCGTTATTCGGACGGGTGGAGCGGTCGTTGTTTGCCACCACGGCTGCGGGGCAAGACAACAACCAGATAAAACGGGAATTCCTGCAACGGTTTGGTATCACTGCTCGACAATTCAACAGTGCGCGTGTGGAACTAGAAGGACGCATACAGGCTGTTAGGGAAAGTCAAGCAATACAAGTTGAGCAGTTGCAGCAGAAGATACGTAAAGCACAACGGATTATTAAGAAGGAAAAACGTCGGTTTGTCTTGCACCAAAAGCAACGGCGCTTGGCTAGGTTGCAGAGCCAACTGGCGCGTCTGGAAGCCGATAGGCACAGTGGCAAGATACGGCTGTGTTTCGGTTCCAATCGACTGTTTCGCCAGCAGTTTGCTCTGGCGGCTAATGGTTATGCGTCTCATGCGGAATGGTTAGCCGACTGGCGGTTTAGCCGCTCTCGACAGTTTTTCGTACTTGGTAGTCAGGATGAGACAGCCGGTAACCAGTCATGCCAAGCCGTACCGGAAGCCGACGGGACGTTCACGCTTTATCTGCGCGTGCCCGATGCACTCGTGGAGCGGTTTGCTAACTGTTTGTCTCCCGGGCTGCAACAAAGGGGGAAGAAAGTCTACCTGAAGCTAACGAGTATTCGGTTTGCGTATGGTCATGACCAAATTGTGCAAGCGCTACAGGGGGTAAAGGTACGCACCACCACCCGTAGCGGTAAAGCCACGACCAAACGGATTGGCACGCCCGTCAACTACCGTTTCATCTTGGATGAGCGCGGCTGGCGTGTGATGGTCAGTATCGAACAAAAGGAGCCGAAACCGGTTACCAACCCAGCGGCTGGTCTTATCGGCGTAGACATCAATGCCGACCACTTAGCCGTAACCGCAATGGACCGGTATGGGAACTGGGTCGCGTCTTGGCGGTTTGATTTGCCCCTGTGCGGCAAGACGACGGGTCAAGCACAAGCCATGATTTTGGAAACCTGCGCCCAGGTCGCTCGGTTGGCGGCGGAGAAGGGGAAGCCTTTGGTTGTGGAAGGGCTCGACTTTCAACGGAAGCGAGCACAGCTAGAGAGTGAATTGCCCCGCCGTTGCCGTCAGTTGTCGAGTTTTGCTTACCGTAAGATTCTCACGGGTCTCAAGTCCGCTGCGTTGAGAGCGGGCGTGGAAGTGTGTGAAGTCAACCCAGCTTACAGTAGTTTGATAGGTGCGGTTAATTACGCCAGGAAACTTGGCATTTCACCGCATCTTGCTGCAGCGTTGGTGTTGGCCAGAAGGGTTTTGCGCCTGAGTGAACGACCCGCTTGCCAAGGAGCTGCATCGGTTCCCTGGCGAGGCGGTCACGTCACCTTTTCCCTACCTGCAAGGAATCGGGAGAAGCATGTGTGGTCGTTCTGGCGGGTTGTTGCTCAGGCGTTAGCGGCGGTTGTACCGCAGTCACTGAGTCGTGTGAGTCTCCAGCTACCACCGGTTGGAGATGACCGACCACCTGGTCATCTGTTAGCCGACACATGGCCTGAGTGCAGCAGTGACTTGTCGGTGGGAGTCCGGCACGCTCCGCTCCCGTTGGTGGCGGGAGAAGTTGTTGGGAGAGCCGTTTGCCTAGCAGCCTGTGGATAATTGTCCATAGTTTTAGGAACGGTTGGACGCTTTATTCCATACTGGAGATGGCCCTTTTGAGGGGTAGGAATGGCGGACGCGAGAGCCAGGGTTGAGCGTGGCGATTGGCGATTGCTGCGACAAATCGGTCGTTATGCGTTGCACCATCGGCGGTGGTTAGCCCTAGCCATTTTTTTGTTCTTTCCCCTCGCCCTAGCTGGCGCCATTCAACCGGTGCTAATTGGGCAAGCCATCTCCCTGATCCGTCAGGAACCGGTGCCGGGTTTTTTACAGCAACTTCCCCCCCGGCAAGGATTGCAACTGGTGATGCTGGTTCTGCTCATCACCGTCTTTTTACGCCTGGGTTTACAAGGGGTGCAAAGTTATCTGGTGCAAAAGGTGGGTCAACACATTACTGCGGAAATTCGCCAGGATTTATTCGACCATGTTTTAGCGCTACCGATGGCCTATTTTGACCGCACACCCGTGGGGAAATTGATCACTCGTCTAACCAGCGATGTGGAGGCGTTGGGGGATGTATTTGCCACTGGCGCTGTGGGCATCGTGATTGACCTTTTGACCTTGGTGGCGTTGGTAGTAATGATGTTTGAACAGCAGGCGCTGCTTGCCCTTTTGCTGTTGAGTTTGCTGGTGCCGGTAACCGGCTTGATTACCTATTTCCAAGCCCAATTTCGCCAGGCCAACTACCAGTCCCGGGAAGAACTCTCGCGCTTAAACAGCCTGATCCAGGAGAACATTCAAGGGATTTCCATCGTGCAATTGTTTGGGCGCGAGCGCTACAACGCCCGCCTGTTTCGCCAAGTCAATCACCGCTACATCAAAGCAGTAGACAAAACCATCTTCCATGACGCGGCGATTTCGGCAACACTAGAGTGGATTGCTCTAGTGGCCATTGCGGGGGTGTTGCTAGTAGGCGGCGGCCTGGTGCTCCGAGAAAACCTAACCTTTGGGGTGTTGGCCAGTTTCATCCTGTTTGCCCAGCGTTTGTTTGACCCCCTGCGGGAATTGGCGGAAAAATTCACCCTGATCCAAGCAGGATTCATTGCGGTCGAGCGCATTCAGGAAATTCTCGAACAACCGATTCCCATCCGCGACCCGCTCCAGCCTTTAACGCTACCGGCGGATGGTCGTGGGGAAATTCGGTTTGAAGGGGTTTCTTTCGGCTACAAACCGGGCGAGTGGGTCTTAAAGGACCTAGACTTTGTCATTCGACCGGGGGAAAAAGTGGCCTTGGTGGGACCGACGGGAGCGGGGAAAAGCTCCATCCTGCGCCTGCTGTGTCGCCTGTACGAACCCCAGGTGGGACGGATCCGGATTGACGGGGTGGATATTCGCTGTCTGGCCCAGCGGGATTTGCGGCGCTACGTCGGCGTCATTCTCCAGGAACCCTTTTTGTTCAGCGGCAATATCTACAGCAACATCGCGCTGGGAGAGTCCTACTCCCTAGCGCAGGTGGAGACAATTGCGCGGCAACTGGGGATTCACGAGTGGATTAGCACGCTGCCCCAGGGTTACCACACGCCGGTGCGCCAGCGGGGGAGCAACCTCTCCACCGGCCAAAAACAGTTGATCGCCCTTGCCCGCATCGCCATCCGCCAGCCCCGCATCGTGGTGCTCGACGAAGCGACCGCCAGTTTGGACGTGGTCACGGAGGCCCTGCTGCAACAGGCGCTGCAGAACCTACTGGTGGGTCGGACCGCCGTGATCATCGCCCACCGGTTGGCGACCGTGCGCAGCGTGGACCGGATTTTGGTGCTCAAGGCGGGTCAACTCGTCGAGTCCGGTTCCCACGAAGAACTCCTGGCCCGGCGGGGGTTGTACGCTCACCTGTACCGGCTGCAATTTCCTGGGCTACACACTTCAAGGTATGATGGCAAATGTTCATACGATTAGGTTGAAATATGGCGGATGGTCAAGAGTTGATCCTGAAACGGCCGGTCAATATCAAGGTGATCGTGACGCCGCGTTGGAAGGAAGAAACGCTGCAAATTCTCCAGTCCCAAATCAACCAAATTGATGCCCGCACTCAACAAATTGACATGCAGGTGCAACGGGCAATTACTGAATTGAAAAAGCAGCCTGCTAGTCCCCAATTGACAGAGCAAATCAATACCATCCAATTCCAGGCCAACGACGAAAAAAGTAAATTGCTCGACCAAAAAAATCAAATCCTTACCCAACTGACCCAAGTCCAAACCCTGGAGATGGAACAGGAAGTCTTCCAGGGGCAACTCGACGGCTACTTCACGGTGAAGGTGGGCGAAAATCTCATCGAAAAAATGCAAGTGGAGGTGGTGCTTCGCGACGGCGTGGTGCAGGAAATTCGGGGGGTTATTTGAGGGCCTCGCGGGCGGTCACCAGGGCGTCGCCAGTCCCGCAAAACCACAGGGCCGCCAGCGCCTGGGCCTGACTTACGGGTTTGTCGGGCAAAAACAGGCGGGTGCGTCCCCACACTTGCCGGACGGTGCTGGGTTCCCGGCGGTAGTCCACCACGAGGGCGCTGAGAGCTAGGGGGTCAATCTGCGCCGCATCTCTAAACCCCCAGGTCTCGGTCACGGCTTGAACAGTACCACTGGGAAGCTGGCCCGAGACATCCAGGCTGACTTTCCAGACCACGAGGGTTTCGCGGGTCAACCAGCGGTCAGGTTCAAACCGCAGGGGGGCGCGACTCCCATCGGTCAAGCGGCTAGGAATGATGCCCGCTTCGGCCAACCCTTGAATCACGGTGAAATCGGGGTCGGAATGGGGTACATCGGCGAAGACGGGAGTACTGCCAGGGGTCGCCGGGCGTACTTGCCGCTCTATCTGGTCCCGGTACAAGCGCTGCTGCACAGCCATCAACCAGCGGGCAAATTGCCGGCGGGTCGCGGGCTGGTCGAGACGCACGTCCGTCGCTGGAATCACCCCCAGGTTCAAGACATCCTCCACCAAGGGACGCAACGCCTGGGGAACTCGCTCCATATCGGCGAGTGCGACAGGTGTGGGCGATGGCGGCTCAACCAGTTCAGGCGTGGGACGCGCCGGGGATTCGGCAACGGGTGAAGGGCTAGGAGACGGCGTCAAGCGGGGGTCTGGCGCTAGGGAACGCTCCCAATGGCTACCGGCGCAACCCGCCAACGTGGTCCATAGCACCACACTGCTCCACCAAACGCTGGTTTTCATCGCTAGCGTGACCGGGCAGCCCGTTTCGCCGTCTGGTTTACCCAAGGAGAGCAGGCGCTTTCACCCCTCCCATGTGCCCGTCCTGTGTCTGACAGGGAACGCGCCGCGGGTCATGGGCATATCACCGGGCGGGTTGATGGATGAAGTTGCGAGGACCCCGATAGCCGCTCAAATCCGCCAGTTGGTCCAGCAGTTTCAGCCCAGGGTACAACTTGCCCTTGATTTCCCAGGTGGGGAAGCCGCGAATGCCTTTCTCCTGGCAAAGCTGGGTTTGACTGTTGACGCCCCTAGGGTCGCACTCGATGTAGTTGAGCTTGGCCGCCGCTTCTTTGCCAAAGAGTTGTTTCTGTTGATGGCAGTGGGGACACCAGAAAGCCCCGTACTCCCGCGCACCCACCTTGCGCAAGTGCTCTGCTAAGGCCAACTCCGCTGGCCCAGAAGTCGTCGTGACTGGCGGTGGAGCCTGTGGACGGTTTGGGGAAGCCTCGACGCCGTTGTAGGCCGCCAGAATCCCCAGCAGGGCCACGACCACCACCACCAAGGCCGTGGTCAACAATTGCCCCACATCCCGCCAGCTCCGGCCAAAAGTCGCCAGCACCCACAGCAGCGTACTCAAAATCGCCGAAGTGATACAGTACACGCACCAGGCTCCAATCTTCACCGCCATCAGGTACAGGAAGTAGCCGCTGGAGACCAGCATGGCCGTTGTCAGGGCAAACAGCGCCCAGGCCCAGGGAAAATCCGCCTCCTTCTTGGGTGCGAGAAAGACCGCAATTACCCCTACCGCCGCATAGCATAAAAACCCTACCAGCGACAGGGGCACGCCAAACAATTGGGCGTAGGCGCTCTTGAGCACTTCGTCGCAACCCGTGGTCGGGCATAGGACGCTGCCCCCCAACCAGTGAGTGATAGTGATATAGGCGGTTTCGATGGCGCCTAGGGCAGCGAGAATCCCCATCATTGGCCGGGAATGGCGTTGCCACCAGGCGCTGCTACGACGACGGTTGAGTAATTTGCTCATAGGTGTGGGTCGGTGATGGGTTCAGGGAAAGGTGACGCGGGGCCGGTTCTTCCGGTTCCAAACAGCGCCGCACCGCCTGGACAAAACGACTCACCCGTTGCGGGTCAATCGGCTGCTCGATCTGGCCTTTGCGTTTCAAGGAACTGGCGACAATCACGCCATCTGCAGCGGCGAGCAGGTGGGCGATATTGTCCGCATTGGCGCCACTTCCCACCAGGACCGGTACAGAACCTGCTGCAGCCCGTGCCAACTCCAAATCCTCCCGCGTCGGGGGATGCCCAGTGGTCCAGCCAGAAAGAATAATGGCATCGGCCAACCCTCGATGGATGGTCTCCTGCACCGCCGTCGTCAGATTGGGCGTCCCTAGGGGCCGGGCGTGCTTGACCAAAACATCGGCAAATATTTTTACCGAACTATCCAACTCGCGCCGGTAGCGCAATAGCCGGTGGGCGCAGCCTTCAATCAACCCCTGGTCTGTCGCCATCACCCCGGTCAGGACATTCACCCGGATAAACTGCGCCCCCACGTTGGTAGCAATGGCCATGGCGCTTATAGCATCGTTGCGCAATACGTTGATCCCCAGGGGCAAATCCACCAGTGCCCGCACCCGTTGGGCCACCAGGCTCATGGCGCTCACCACCGCCGGATCCACCTGGTGCTGAGTAAACGGCGCGTCAAAAAAGTTTTCAATGATGATGCCATTGGCACCTCCAGTTGCCAAGGCGCTAGCTTCCTGTTCCGCCCGCTCGATGACCGCCTGTAAACTCCCTCCCCAGCGGGGTGATGTCGGCAACGGCAACAGATGCACCACCCCAATCACCGGATGCGCCGTGCCAAAAACCTGCATTAAATCCATAAACCCAGACGTATGCTGGCCCATTTCATTATAGCCCGCGTCTTACTCCCTCCCATCTTAATCTGCCCTTTACGTTTTTTTTTCGCAAGGAGAGCGGTTATCCTTCAGCAGCCAGACTGGCACGGCTAGGAGAGACAAATCTCCGCACCAACCTCAGCAAGGCATTTTGCAGCCGTCTACGCACCGTTAGGTTTTCAAAGAAGAGATGCTCCGCCTCTTCTGAGAGCCAAGCCATTGGTGCTTGTCATGTCTTGAGTTTTCCGGTTATCTCCCCGACAAACGAAAGCGGCTCAGCTCGGACGAGCGAAACCAGGCGTTGCGAAGTAATTGCCAAACTACGTCCCTGGCGGCTGGGGTCGTCGCCACGATTCCCGAAAGCAAAGGGGGCATTTGATTGAACTGAAGCGCCTGTCCCTGGGCATCGGTAGCCACGCCACCGGCTGCGAGAACCAGCGCAACGCCGCCTGCGACGTCCCACTCGTGCTTTGGTCCCAAACTGAACGTGGCATCGGCGCGTCCTGCAGCTACCAAGGCCAGTTTGTAGGCAATCGAACCCACCACTTGCACCTGCATGACGGATTGAAAGGGTGCCCACTCGCCTCGGCGTACCTCGGAACGACTGGCCAGGACTAACGGTGGGTCGCTCAGCGGATGACTCGCTCGCACAGGCTGACCGTTGTAGGTGACCCCTTGACCGAGAACTCCCAAGAACAGCTCATCGCGCGCCGGGTTGTACACGCCGCCCAAGACAGGTTTACCGCCGATGGCCAGCGCCACTGACAGGGCATATTCCGGAATGCCCTCGACCAACTCCCGCGTGCCATCAATCGGGTCCACCACCCACACCCGCTGTTTGTGCAACCGCTCCGGCTGGTCGCGCGTTTCCTCGGAGAGCCAACCGTCTTCGGGAAAGACGCCCAACAGTTCGGACTGGAGCACCTGGTTGGCGGTGATGTCGGCCCGCGTCAAGGGGTCATCGCCGCTTTTGTAGGTGGTTTGCAACCCTTCAGTCACAACCTGGCGTACCGCCGCCCCTGCCGCCCGTAACGCCCTTGCCACCACCGCCAGTTCCTGCTCCATGCCCACTGGATTCCCTTAGGCTCCCCGTCTATCATAGAGGTCGCCATCCGTCCCGCCGGCCTCTCAGAATGTAAATTTATGTAAAAGTTTCTAGGTTCTTTTCCCCTACTTTCGTAGGAACTGCTGGGAAATCCCGCTATCCGAACCTAGACTATGCTGTTATCAGGATTACAATAGGATTGCTCTGGAGGGGATAGGCGAAACATTCCTTCTGTCGGTCGCCTTCCCTGGTATGATGGGCATCTGTTTACGCTTGGTATTGTAGTCCGAGGAGTACCCGACGCGATGACTCAGGTGCATAATGTCTTGCCGACCCTTGCTGACCCGTCCCTCGACGATTTGGATGACGAGACTGCGGGGGATGACCTGAGTGGTCTGGACCCAGAGGACCTCGACGAAGACTTGGACGAGGTGGACGCGGACGAGACCTCCCCACGCTCGGGACGAAAACGGTCAGCGGCCAAGAAAAATTCCTACACCGAAGATTCCATCCGGCTCTATCTCCAGGAAATTGGTCGGATCCGGCTGCTGCGGGCGGATGAAGAAATTGAACTGGCACGGCAAATCTCGGTGTTACTGGCATTTGAGCGCAAGCGGGACGAGTGGGTGCGCCAGCATGGACAACGCCCCACCGAAGAACAGTGGGCGGAATTGGTGGGACTGCCGCTGGAGGAGTTCCGGCGACAGCTGCGCCAGGGCTATCGGGCCAAGGAAAAAATGGTGCAGTCAAACCTGCGGCTGGTGGTCTCCATCGCCAAGAAATATATGAATCGGGGCCTGTCTTTCCAGGACTTGATTCAGGAAGGCAGTCTCGGGCTGATCCGAGCCGCCGAAAAGTTCGACCACGAAAAGGGCTACAAGTTTTCGACCTATGCCACCTGGTGGATTCGCCAGGCGATTACGCGGGCCATTGCTGACCAATCCCGCACCATCCGGTTGCCGGTGCATCTATACGAAACGATTTCCCGCATCAAGAAAACCACCAAAATCCTGTCCCAGGAGATGGGCCGTAAACCGACCGAGGAAGAAATTGCCACCCGTATGGAAATCACGATTGAAAAGCTGCGATTTATCGCCAAATCCGCCCAACTGCCCATCTCCCTGGAAACGCCCATCGGCAAGGAGGAAGACTCCCGCCTGGGGGATTTTATCGAGGCGGACGGCGAAACGCCGGAGGACCAGGTGGCCAAACACCTGCTGCGGGAGGATTTGGAAACCGTGTTAAACACCCTCAGCCCGCGGGAACGGGACGTATTGCGCCTGCGCTATGGTCTCGATGACGGTCGCATGAAAACGCTGGAGGAAATTGGCCAGACGTTCAACGTCACCCGCGAGCGCATCCGGCAAATCGAAGCCAAAGCCCTGCGTAAACTCCGCCATCCCAACCGCAACAGCATTCTCAAGGAGTATATCCGCTAGGGGGCATAAAAAACAGGGAGGCTTCCCTCCCTGGCTTTTTAAAGCTAAAGTGGTTTCACTGTGGCTCCGGCGTGGATTCAGGAGCCTGGGGAGGCGTTGCGGGAGCGGCTGTCACCGTTTCAGTCGGTGTGGCCGGCGACGGAACAACCCTTGGCTTTTTCGCCGCTGGTGCATAAAGCATTCCCGTAGGCCGGGGATGGCTCACCTGCTTGGCCGCCGGTTCGTAGAAAATCCAGGTCTGGGGCCGGTACACCACCTGGTACAGCGTCTGGCGCACTCCATTGATCGCCGTCAGGGCGGGTCTGGACGCACCCTGGACCGGTTCATACAAGGCATCGCTCGCGGGCGGCGTCAAGGCCGGCATCGGCACGAGACGGGGTTCATAGACCACCTCCGGCAACGGGGGTGCACTGCACTGAAAACGCGGGTGATACACCGCCGCCTGCTCAGCCCACCAGGACCGGAACATCTGCGTCACATCCAGACCCATCGCCCGCTGGAAGTGCCACAGGCTGCCTTGCAGGAAGAAAAACGCCAGGTAGAAATGGGCATTGGCCAGCCACACCCGCGCCGAGTACACCGTCGCCCCTGTCGGGTCGTAGTAGGCCGGTGTCAAGGCAGACCGCAGTTTGAGGGCCGGGCCGTAAAACACCTCGGGATAGGCCAGCGTGTTAAACCCGCAGTAGTAGGACGCCGCAAACCCCGCTAGGGCAATGCCAAACAGGGAATAGCTCAAAATCCCGTCAGCGGAAAACAAAAAGCGGCGTTTCACCCAACCAAACGGCGGCACCAGGATATGCCAGGTTCCCCCCAGCAGCAACAGCACCGCCACGTAGACATGCCCCCCCACTAAGTCCTCTAGGTTGTTCACGTCAAACAGGTGGGTGCGGTAGTCCCAAATCCGGACCCAATCCAGGGTCGGTTGCACAGTGCGCACCTGCCCGAGCGTCGCATCGTAGAGTCCACCACCAATGGTGGCCTTTGCTACCAATAGCAGCGCCCCGAGCCCCAACACCAGCAGGTGATGGCCCAGGATCAGGCCCAGTTGCCGTTCGTCGTCCCAGCGGAAGTGGAATTTCCCCGCTGGCGGCGGCACCATCTCTAAGGTCTGGGGCAACCGGGTGAAATGGAACCAAGCGCCCCAGGCCAGCACCCCAGCGCTCACCAGGTGGAAACCAGCCACCGCCACGTAGGGAAAGACGTTAACCACCTGACCGCCGGCGCCGACCCCCAACCCTAGCGTCGCCAGGTGGGGCAATAAAATCAGCCCCTGTTCGTACATCGGTCGGGTCGGGGTGTAGCGGGTCAGTTCAAACAGCGTCATTAGCCCCACCCAGAACACGATCAAGGCCGCGTGGGCCACATGGGCCACGATGAAGGTGTTGGACAGGTCGGTCAACCGTGCATTCCCCGCCCACCACGGATAGCGTTGCGTTTTGTTCATAGCTACACCTGCACGCCCAAAAACGCTCCCCCGGTTGGACCAGGGGAACACCGTTGCCGTTAGCGCAAACCGGCAATGATGTGGTCTAGATATCGCGCCAGCTCCTGTCCCGCCTCGGTGCCCACTGTCTCGTTCAAGACCTCCTTCATGGCGTTCAGGGCCTGGATCACGCGGTCAATCGGCACCCCCAGCGTCTGGTAGGTCTCTTTCAGACCGTTCAGCACCCGCTCGTCGAGGATGGACGTATCCGCCGCCAGCATCGCGTAGGTGGCAAAGCGCAGGAAATAATTCAAATCCCGCAGACAGGCGGCATAGCGACGGGTGGGATACATATTGCCCCCCGGCAGCGTGATGTCCCCGTACAGCAAACTTTTCGCCACCGTACGGCTGATGATTTGGCTAGCAGTGGCGCTGATCGTGGCCGCCGCTTTGACCCGCATCATCCCCCGCTCAAAATACTGCCGGAGTTGACTGAGAGCGGCGTCACTCAGATATTGCCCCTGGACATCCGCGGAGTTAATCAAGGCTGTGATCGTATCTTGCATGGCATCTCCTCTGTGATGAATAGGGATTCACATTTGACTTAGAAAATGTCCACTTTTTTAACGCTCATCAAGCCAATCATTGACCTTAAAACGCGCGGATTAAACGGTCAAAGTAGGGGGCGGCCAAGGCCATTTCCTCTGGCGAGAGGATGCCTGCTGTGACTTCCTTGAGACTGGTCATCGCAATGCGTAAATTATTGAGCGGCACCCCTAACGACACGTACATTTCCCGCATCCCGTTCAGGCCAATATCCTCGAGGGGTTTATCGTTGCCCGCTAGGACGCAGTAGCTAATCAGCCGGATGTACCAAGCTTGGTCCCGCTGGCACAGAGCCGTTTTTTGGGCATCCCCCCGGTTGCTAGGTGTATTGGGGCACTTGGCCCAAAAGCGTTGGCTGCCCTCTTGCACAATCTTGCGCTCATTGGCCGCCAATTTCTGCGCCACTTGAATCCGCAATGCCCCTTTGCTAAAAAACTCCTCTAACTTGTTTAATTCGGCACTGCTGAGGAAACGGTCAGCAGCATCCGATTGAGCAATCACTTGCGCAACGATACTCATTGGTTTTAGGGAAGCATCCTGAACTACAGGTAACAAGATAAAATGACACCTAAAGCAGTGACACAAATTATGAAGAAAAAGTTGTGATTTGAAATAAATGTGCAACAAACAACCGTGCCGATTTTGTACTACAAAATGTGTGACAAGTGGGGTTGGCAACAGTAGTATCCTGGGGACAATAGGGCGAGGGTGATATGGCGGACTTTATCGAGGCGGTCACGGCCAGTTGGCGCGGGAGTGTGCAGGCATTGGCGCGTCTGACGCTGCCCTGGCGGGCAACGCTGGTGGCGGAAGCAAGTGATTTTGTGCGGTTCAATCGAGGGCGAGTACGCCAGGGAGGACACGTCGAACAGGCCGAATGCACCCTCACTTTAATGGTGGAAGGCCGCAGCGGCTCGCGCCGTTTCCCGTTGACGGGGGTGGTGGAAACCGACGTGGCCCAGGTGGAGCAAGCAGTGGCAGACCTGCAGCAGGTGGTGCCCCAGCTTCCCCCGGATCCCTTCCTGGTAGAGCCGTCCGGGAACGCCCAGAGCCAGGAGGTGCAAGCGGGTCAAGTGCCGCCGGTGACCCAGGTGATGCCCCTGATTCTGGAAGGGGTAGCGGGGTTAGACTTCACCGGATTGTACGCCGCCGGACCCCAGGTGCGGGCCTATGCCGATAGCGCGGGCCAATCCCACTGGTTCTACACCGAGACGTTTACCCTGGACTATTCCCTGTTCAACGAGCAGCAGCGGGCGGTCAAGGGATACTACAGTGGCCGGGCGTGGGAGACATCGGCTTTTGTGCGGCAACTTCAGGCGCTGCGCCGTCAGTTGGAGCTACTGAGTCGTCCGGCCAAGGTTCTCCCGCCGGGCCGTTATCGCACCTACTTGGCGCCGGCAGCGGTAGCGGAGCTGGTGGGCATGTTGTCCTGGGGCGGCCTGAGCGAGGCAGCGTTGCGCCAGGGAACCAGCGCCCTTTTGCCCCTGCGCCGGGGAGAACGCCAATTGGCAGCGGCTTTTTCCCTGCGGGAGAACTTTCAAGCGATTCCCGTCCCCCGCTTCACCGTGCAGGGAGACGTCGCGCCCGTGCAGCTTCCCCTGATCCAGCAGGGGCAACTGGTGCAGACATTGGTCAGCCAGCGCACCGCCAGGGAGTATGGTTTAACCGCCAACGGTGCTGAACCGGGGGAAGCTCTGCGCGCTCCTGAGGTGTTGCCGGGCACCTTGCCAGTGGCGCAGGCCCTAACAGCTTTAGACCAGGGGTTGTACGTCGCCAATCTGCACTACCTGAACTGGAGCGACCAGGCCACGGGGCGCATCACCGGCATGACTCGCTACGCCTGCTTTTGGGTCGAGGGAGGCCAAATGGTGGCCCCGATTGAAAATCTCCGGTTTGACGAGAGCCTCTACCACTTCTGGGGCGATGGGTTAGTGGCGCTGACGGACACCCAGGAATGGCTCCCAGCCACCGACACCTACGACCACCGCAGTTTGGGGGGAACCCTAGCGCCAGGCATGCTGGTGGCCGATTTCCAGTACACCTTGTAACCCTTGGCGCTATCATCGAACAGGGTGGTGGAGGAGACCAACGCTTGTCTATTGTGGACGACATTCCGCAGGCGCGACGCCAAGGACCAGCAACGGTACAAAAAACACCTGCGAGTGGGCCGCGCAGGTGGTGGGTGGTTTTCGTCATCGCGGGTTTGGGCAGTTTTGGGCTGGTGGGTGGGTGGCTGTTTCGCCCGGCGCCGGTTGCCCAGGAATCGCCTCCTGTAGCCAACGCGCCAGCAGATTTGTTGGGTCATTTGCCCTACGCTGAAGCTGACCCCAGAGATTTGCAGGCGGTGACGGCCGATGGACGGGTGAAACTGCACCGTGATGCGGCCCAAGCGTTCTTAGCGATGCAACGGGCGGCGCAAGCGGATGGGGTCCTGCTCGTGCCGCTGTCCGGGTTTCGTTCCTACCAGGAGCAGCAGGCGGTCTTCTACGACGTGAAGGCGGAGCGCGGACAACGGGTGCAGGAACGGGCGAAAGTGAGTGCGCCGCCTGGCTACAGCGAGCACCACACCGGCTATGCCATAGACATTGGCGATGGCCGCCAACCAGCGACCCATCTGCACCCATCCTTTGCCCAGACGGCAGCCTTTGCCTGGCTCCAGCGGCGGGCCGCCCAGTTCCACTTTGAAATGTCCTTCCCAGAGAACAACCCCCAGGGCATCAGCTACGAACCCTGGCACTGGCGGTTTGTGGGTACACCGCGGGCGTTAGAGACCTTCTACCGCGCCCGCAGCTCTACTGCAGCTGCACCTGGCCGTTGACCTTGTTGGTGTCCAGCCGGTTGCCCACGCTGGTCAAGGTGATGTTGCGGGTGGCGTTGTGCAGGTCGTGGTTGCCGTTGCCCTGAAAGATGTTGTTGCCGGGGCTAGCGCTGTTGCCCAGATCCGGTTGCGCGCCGGCGATCACCACGACCCCGCTGCGCTGGTTGAACGCAATCCGATTGCCCCGCAGGACAGGCCGCGCCACATCGCTGATGACTAGGCCGTCCACATTGTGCTCGATGCGGTTGTCCGCGACCAAGGGCGACGAAACCCCGCCGATGGCCAGGCCAAACCCCGTTTGGATAAACCAATTGCGCCGGACTTCTCCTTTGGACGCGCGGGTAAAGGACACGCCGTTGCCGCCGTTGCGAATAAACAGGTTGTCCTCAATCCGGGGTGCGCCCTCACCCGTCACGAACACCCCCTCGCGGTGGTTGGCGACAAACGTGCAGTTGCGGATCAGGGGGTTGGTGGATTCGACCCAGATGGCGGTGCCTCGAGTGTTGCGGTTGGTGACGGTCACCCCCAAGATCGCGCTGTTGTCCGCAGCCAGAATCGTAGCATTTTGCCGGGCAAACAGGCGGCTGACGAAGCGACCGCCCCCTTCAATCAGGACTCCCTGGCCCCGCTTGGCTTCATCGCCCCGCAGGATCACACCTGGCTTGAGCACCAGGGGAAACTGCTCACCTGATTCCGCACTGTACTTGCCGGGTGCGAGCTGAATCAACGTACCGGCCTCCGCCGCTTGCAGGGCGCGGGTGATGGTCCGAAAGGCCGTCTGGGGCGTCTGGCCGTTGTGGCTGTCCTGGCCGCTGGTGGGATGGACGTACAGCACCCGTTGCGCCTGAACCGCCGTGGGCGAAGCTGCTGGCATGTCCTCCGGTCGAGGCGGGGGAACCACAGGACGGGCGGGGATGGTGGGTGCGGTCAACCGTAGCTGACGCGGGATGGGATTGGCCAAGGCCGCATCCGTCATCCCCAGGGCAATAACTAAAGACCAGCCGGCGAAGGCACAAAAACGCATGGCACAACTCCTCACAACGCGCAACGGTAGAAAACCAAGTTACAGCCGGAGCGAAGCCTTGCTTGTCATTCTAGCGGGGCGCTTGCTCCTTCAGACGGAAGGACGCACTTCAGGTTCCCCTGGCCTCAACACCGTTGCCTCCACCAACCACCACAATTCGCCGTTGACAGGCCGGATCAAAGCAGCCGGATAGGCGTTTCCATCGGCATCTGGGCGTGTGACCTGAGCGTAGGCAGCGGCTTTGTTCACCCCAGCGACCAAAAACAGGACACATCGCCCGTAGTTTAGCGTGGGTACCGTCAGGGTAATCCGAGGTTGGTCGCCCCGGTAGCCCACCGTGACCGCCCGGTCGCACACCTGGAGCGCCGCCGTGTGGGGAAACAAGGAGGCCGTGTGCCCGTCTTCGCCCATGCCCAGCAGAATGACATCAAAAACGGGAAATTCGCCGGGTTGGAGTCCCCAGAACGCTTGAAGTTCCCGCTCGTAGGCCTCGGCGGCGGCGGCGGGCGTCAAGGGCACTGTCGGGATGGGGTGGATGTTGGCGGCAGGCATCGGGACATGGTCGAGCCAAGTCTCCCGCGCTAAGCGGTAGTTGCTGTCTGGGTGGTCGGGAGGCACAAACCGCTCGTCACCCCAAAACACATGAATTTGCGACCAGGGCCAGTTCTGTTGCGCAAGGCGCTGGTAGAGCCGTCGTGGTGTACTCCCCCCCGCCAGCGCCAACGTCGCGCGGCCTCGTTCTGCCAGAGCGCTGTGGATCCGTTGTTCCAACAGCCGGAGGGCCTGCTCGCTCAGGGCCTCCAAGTCGGCGCAAACGATGCGGTTCATCGGCAAGGCACAATGGAGCAGAAAACCCTTGCGGGCATTCGTTCATGCAGATCATACTCGAAAACATCCATAAAGCCTATGGCCGCCGCCCCGTCGTGCGCGATGTGAGTTTGACCATCGGGCAGGGGGAAGTCGTGGGTTTACTGGGACCCAACGGCGCGGGTAAAACGACTATCTTCTACATCGCTGTGGGGATTGAGCGCCCGGACCTAGGGGTGGTGCGCCTAGACCACCGGGACATTACGCCCTGGCCGTTACATCGCCGCGCCCGCTTGGGCATCAGTTATCTAGCCCAAGAGCCGAGCATCTTCCGCGACCTTTCCATCCAGGAGAATCTCCTGCTGGTGCTGCAAGAGACGGGCGTGCCGGAGCCGGAGCGTCGCTGGTATGTCCGTAAACTGCTTCGGGAATTGCGCCTAGAGGCGGTGGCCCACACCCTGGGCGGTCAGGTCTCCGGAGGCGAACGACGGCGAGCCGAAATCGCCCGCGCCTTGGCGACGCGGCCCCACTTCCTGTTGTTGGATGAACCTTTTGCTGGGGTAGACCCGATAGCCGTGCAGGAGTTGCAGACCATCCTCCGGCAATTGCGGCAGCAACAATTGGGCGTGTTGATCACGGACCACAACGTGCGGGATACGTTGGCCATTACGGACCGGGCCTACATTCTCTACGATGGGGTTGTCCTAGCGGCGGGCACCGCTGGGGAACTGGCGCAAAATCCCCAGGTGCGAGAGCATTTTTTGGGCGCCCACTACCCCGTGTAAGCCCCCTCTGAGGCGTTAAAATAGGGGTCAACACTGTGGTGACCTCGAGGGAGCAGACCGTGATTACGCTGAGCCTGATGAACCCAACCCAGGGAACTTCCATTCGGGATTGGTGTTTCAAAGATGAAACGGTGATCCGGATTGGCCGGGCGCCGGATAACGAGGTGGTGTTGCTCAGCTCGGTGGTCTCCCGCCACCATGCGGAGCTGCGCCGGGAAAACGGCCAGTGGGAACTGTTGAGTCTAGGAGCCAACGGCACGTTTGTTGATGGCGAACCGGTCACAGACAAAACCAAGCTAGTGGACGGGGCGACCATTCGCCTGGCGGTCTCGGGGCCGGTGATCCAGGTGCGGATTGACGAGTCCTAAAGCGGCCATACTAAGATAGACGATTACAGTCATTTCAAGGAGTGGGACCATTTCTGAGCATCTGTCGTTGACGGTCAGCCTGCGGGGCACGCGCGAAATCCAGCCGACCCACCAGATTTTTCGCCTGAGCGGGATGCTGGATGCCTTCTCCGAGCAGCACATCCGCAAGGTTTTGCAACAGGCGATAGAGACAGGCCCCAAGCAGGTCGTCATAGACCTGAGCAAGATTGAATTTATTGACAGTTCCGGGTTGGGGGTGTTAGTTCAAACCGCCAAGCAACTCCAGGCCGTCGGTGGCAACTTGTATATCGTGACCAACCCGCGCGTCACCCAGGCGGTGAAGCTGGTGCGCCTGGATCAGTTCCTATCGCTCCATCCGTCGCTGGAGGCGGCACTGGCAGCGCTGCAGGGGAAAAGTTAAACCAGCCGTTGCCATCCCAGTTGGCTTAGGGCCTGGTTCCGCCGTAGGGGCCGGGTGACTAGTTCTAAAATCTCCCGCGCGCCTGCGAAGCCGTGAATCTGGGCAAAGGTAAATTCTACTGACCATTTGGTGGTAATGCCCCGCGCCTCCAGGGGGTTGGCGTGGGCCATGCCGGTGATTACCAGATCCGGTTGGAGTTCGTAGATGCGTTGGATTTGGCGGTAGTTATCCGGCTTTTCTACAATCCGGGGCATGGGGACGCCCATTTCTCGGCAGGTGCGCTCCAACAGAGCCAGTTCCGCAGCTTGGTAGCGTTTATCCAGGTAGGGAATGCCCACCTCCAACACCCGCATCCCGCAGCGCACCAAAAACCGCGCGAGTGCAATTTCCAGCAAGTTATCCCCCATGAAAAAGACCGATTTGCCCTGCAGGAGTTCTAAGTAGGGCGCCAGGCGTTGCCAGGTTTGGGCTTCCCGCTGCGCCAACGCCACCGTCGGTTTGCCAAGGGCCTGGGCAATCGCCTCCACCCACGCCCGCGTGCCGTCGGGACCAATGGGAAAGGGCGCTGAGATGAACCGACACTGGCGCCGGCGAACCAGGGTAGCCGCCGTGCGAGAGAGAAACGGGTTCACCCCGCAGACGAAGGCACCTGGCGGGATAGCCGGTAGCTCCCCAAAGCGCTTGGCCGGCAACCACCCAGCAACCTGAATCCCCTGCTGCTCTAGCTCCAAGGTCAATTGGGTCGCCACCGGGTCCGGCAGGGAACCAAACAGGATGAGGGGCGGATGGTCCGCCGCCGCTTGGGGACGAGGGACGAGCCTTAGCCACCGGGATTCCGCAGGTGCCGACGGGGGCGTCTCAGGACAGCGCTGGGCCATCGCCGCCAGTACGGTGTCTTCCCCTTGGGTAAAGGCGTAGTCCAACCCGTTGGCGCGGGCCACCACAATCGGGATGCCAATTTCTGCCTCCAGTTGCGGCGCCAACCCCTCCAAATCCATCTTGATAATTTCAGTAGTGCAGGTGCCGATCCAAACGATCACGCTGGGGTTGCGGTCGCGTTTGATCTGCAGGCACAGCCGTTTCAGTTCGGCATAGTCGTTCAGTTGCGCCGAGATGTCGCCTTCTTCCAACTCCGCCATGGCGTAGCGCGGCTCGGCAAACACCATGACCCCCAGGGCATTTTGCAGGAAATAGCCGCAGGTTTTTGTGCCGATCACCAGGAAAAAACTATCTTCGATCTTCGGGTACAGCCAGGCCACGCAACTGATAGGACAAAAGGTGTGGTACTGGCCGGTCTCACAGTCGAATGAGAGGGTGTTTACCGAAGAAGTAGTCATCGCTCGTGCTCCTTAAAACGGTGTGACATTGACCTGCTCCGATTCAGCCATAGGAGTTGCCGATTCGGGCAATTGGGCCACGGGTTTGGCCAATTCCTTGAAGGGGTCAAAGTTCAAATCCAGGGCCTCAATAATGGCGTCGGGATTGCCTTGACTCAGCTTAAAAAAGGTGGGCAAGATTTCCAGCAATTGCGGCGCGGCCATGGTGATCACACCCAGAATCAAACCCGCATCGGGCCGGCGGCCATTATCCGGCGTTTTGAACCCCCGCTGTTTGAGATACATCTCGAGCCAGGGTCGGTGATTGCGCGCATATTCCAACCAGGCGTTGCGTAGGGCTAGTTTCAACTCGTCAAACGTCGCCATTACCGTGCTCCTCGGGGCCAGGACGGCTCCAGTTTAGACCATTGCCAGTTCGCGTTGAGCGGGGGGATTCAGGTAGAAATCGGACAGCAGACTGAACAACTCGCGGTCCGGCGCCTCCTGGGGAACCACACCTTCGGGACGGGCCAATAGTTGGTCGGCGATGTGGAGGTAGTAGTCGCAAAGGGGCGCCAGGGAAGGGTCGCTTTCCGCCATTTCGAAAACTGTTTTTCCCTTCACCCGCGAGATGCGAATGTCGTCCACAACCGGCAACACTTCCAACACCGGCATCGGCACGACCGAGGTGTATTTATCAATCAGATCACGCTTGTTGGTGCGATTGCCAATCAACCCAGCCAGGCGCAGCGGATGGGTTCGCGCCTTTTCCCGCACGGAGGCGACAATGCGATTGGCGGCAAACAGCGCATCAAACCCATTGTCTGTCACGATCAGACAATAATCGGCGTAATTCAACGGCGCGGCAAACCCGCCGCACACCACATCGCCTAACACATCGAACAGGATCACATCGTAGGCGTCAAAGGCGTTCAACTCCTTGAGCAATTTCACGGTTTCCCCCACCACGTAACCGCCGCAACCGGCACCGGCGGGAGGTCCGCCCGCTTCGACACAATGCACCCCCCCATAGCCGGAATAAATCACATCCTCCGGCCAGATTTCCTCGTAGTGGTAGTCCCGTTCCTTGAGGGTGTCAATGATGGTGGGGATTAAAAAACCGGTGAGGGTAAAGGTGCTGTCGTGTTTGGGGTCGCAACCAATTTGCAGTACCTTCTTGCCCCGCCGAGCCAGGGCCGCCGAGAGATTGCAACTGGTGGTGGATTTGCCAATGCCACCTTTGCCGTAAACCGCAATTTTCATGCTGATGGCCTGGGATAACATCTGGACTGGATTCCATTATCCCCTGTGGGTTTGGCCCGTCTCCATTTCTCAACGCTTCTCCACCAACGCTCACGAAAGTCCATTTCTTTTCAAACAACTTCAAGATGACGAGCCCCTGTGTAATCGGCGCTACCAAGGGACGAGGCCGGGACGCCAGGGCTGGCTACAATCAGGGCAGGGTAGCAGTATGCGGTCATGGGCGCGTTGTTCACGCCGGAAAGGCTGCTGGTCTGGGCCGGTGCCTGGGTCTTGGGATTGCTGGTGGCGCAGGTGCCCTACGGGATGTACGTCCTGCCAGTGGCGGGTTTGGTTCTGGCCCTTGTGGCGTTGCGGATGCCCAAGTGGCGACGGCAGGGACTGGTGGCCTGGGTCTGGGTCGTTGCCGGCGTGGTTGGTTTACTGGCGGGGCTTTACCTGCAGTGGCGGACGCCGCAACCGGGACCGAACGACATCAGCACCAAAGCGCCCCAGTTTGACGTGGTGGTGACGGGCAGGGCGCTGAACCTCCCCCGCTTGAACGCCAGCGGCAAGCGGCGGTTTTTCCTGGCGGTGGAGCAAATCGAAGTGGGAGAAGCCCCCTACATCCGCACGGAACGGGTGACGGGCAATCTCTATGTCACGGTGGCTCCTGACCAGGCGGAGGGCGTGACGCCGGGACGCAAGGTGTCGGTCAAGGGCGACCTCTATCTACCCGTGACAGCGGCGTTTCGCGGCGGCTTTGATTTCAAAAACTACCTGGCCCAGCACAACACCTTTGCCGGGATGCGGGGGGAAACCGTCACTGTTGACCCCGCAAGCGGCCAGAGATGGGGCTTTTGGTGGATACGACAACGAATAGCAGATGTCCACCGGCAAGCGCTGGGAGATGAGCAGGGACCACTGGTGAGCGCAATGGTAGTCGGGGCGCGGGTGGTGGACTTGGATACGAACTTGCGGGCGGCCTTTACGCGGGCGGGTCTGGCTCACACCATTGCCGCTTCGGGATTCCACGTCTCGCTACTGCTAGGGACAGTGCTGGCGTTGACTCATCGCCTAGGGTTGCGAGCGCAACTGGTGGCGGGGTTGCTGGCCCTGGCGGGATTTGCCCTGCTGGCTGGGTTTGAAGCGGGCGTGGCGCGGGCGTCCGTGATGGGCGCGGTGGGCTTGTGGGGCCTGGTGCAAACGGGCCAGGGAGATGTGACGGGTAAACGCCAACCCTTGCCGTTACTCCTGCTGGTGGCTGCCTCCCTATTGCTGTACAACCCCAACTGGATTGGCAACCTGGGGTTTCAGTTCAGTTTCTTGGCGACCTTAGGGCTGATGCTCTGGGCCACACCCATCGCCCAGCGATTGACGCTCTTGCCCCCGGCCCTAGCGGAGTGGATTGCCGTGCCGACGGCGGCTTACCTCTGGACGTTGCCCCTGCAGTTGTACACCTTTGGCCTGATTAACACCTACACCATCCCGTTAAATGCGGTGGCGGCTCCCTTGGTAATGGTGTTGACCTTGGGGGGAATGGTGACGGCGGTCATCGGCCTGGTGCAGTTCCAGCTAGGGGTTTGGGCGGCGTCCCTGTTGCGTTATCCCCTGAGCCTGCTGCTGGCCATCGTGAACTGGACGAATCAATTGCCTGGGAATTCCCTTGCGGCTGGCAAGATTACGGCTGGGCAGTTGGTGCTGCTTTATGGCCTGCTGGGGCTGTTGTGCTGGGGATGGCTGTGGCAACGCCGGCGCTGGCTGTGGGTAGTGCTCTTTGGCATCGCGTCGGTCCTGGTCCCGCTGCTGGTGGGTCATGCCACCCGCCTAGAATTCACGGCGTTGGACACGGGGCGCATTCCGGTGATGGTGGTGCAGGCGCGGGGCCGGGTAGCCGTCATCAACGCGGGCAATGAACGCACGGTGCGGTTTACCCTGTTGCCGTTTTTGCAGTTGCAAGGGGTGAATGCGATTGATGTGGGCGTGGCCTGGCCAGGAGTGCCCAACCAGGGTTGGACAGACCTGCAGCGAGTGATGCCAGTGCGGGCGCTGTACGGCGAGGGGGTTCAAGGGTTCTCTCCACGTCCCTTGGCCCAGTTATCCGAAGTGAGTCTGGGGCTGGTCCGCTTTGAGGTGACCAACACCCAACCGCCCCTGTTGCGCATGACCGCCAGGAACGAGTCGCTGGTGTGGTTGCCCGACAGTACCTTTGCGCAGCAGGACGTCCTCGTGCGCCAGGGGGTGCCGCCGGCCCAGGTGCTCTGGTGGAGCGGGGGAACCCTAGGGAACAACCTGCTGCGTGCCCTGCAACCTTACGGCGCGATTGCCTCCAACTTCCGGGTGCGCCGAGGGGAGATGGGCCGTTTAGAGCGACTCAAGATTCGCACCTTTGTCACGGGCCAGGCGGGAGCGGTGCAGTGGCAACCGGGGCGAGGCTTTAGCGGCGGGCGCCAGGAACAGGGCTCAGCCGGTTGAGGGCACAAGGGTTTGTTTCTGCATAAATTCCACCAGCCAGCGGTACAGGTGGTAGGTGGCCAGGCAATCGTCGTAATTGTAGCGTTGGAGCGCCTGCAAATAGCTGCGGTCGCCGGTTTGGAGCCACAGGTTGTACCACTGGGTGCATTGGACGCCGTCGGCGCGGGGATGGTGCCACTGAAACCCTAACCAGCGAGCAATCGCCTTCAAGGTGTAATTCTCCACCGGTAAGACCACTGAACGCACCAAGCGGGCGTGCAAATCCACGCAGCGCTGGCGAATGGCCTGCACCCGCTCCGGGGGCGTGCGATAGCGCTGGCCCAACCGCTGGATAGTCTGAGGTTCAAACGGGCAGAAGTGATAGATGGGGGCTTGGGGATAACGCTCCAGCACCTGCAAGAGCTCCTGCCAGATGCGCCCTTCGTCCTGCACCCGTTCTGCCACCAGGGAATAGAACTCTTGTCGCTGGGGAGTGATCAGGAGCACCCCGTGCAAGTACACACAGTCCAGGAAGGGGTCGGCCTCGATGTCAAAAAAGTAGCCGATGGCGGCCCGAGGCAAGCGGGTAATCGGCGCAATCGCCAGGGCCTGCTGCTGGGCAATCGCCTGGGCTTGGCGAACGAGCTTGTTGCTGCTGTTGAGACCCAAACTGGTGCGCCGGTGCAACTCCAACGGGTTCACCTGGGCCAACTGCTCAATGCGGGTCAACCCCAAGCTTTGCAGCTCCTGGTAACGCCGGTGGGTGACGCCGGGCACCAGACTGAGGTGGTGGGTTCGCTTGGCGACCGTACTGCAATCGTCCAGCCAGGGACACTGGTGACAACGGCTGCGGCTGATGAACACTTCCGGCGCTTCGGTTTGCTTTAGGGTTTCCAGGCAAGCCGCCAGCATCTGATGCATCGAAGGCAGCGCCTGCGCCAAATTCACCCGCAAAAACCGGGGACCTGGGAGTGCCAGTTCACCCCACAACGGCCACACCCCCTGGATCTGGGCAAGCAACCAACTGTGGAACGCCGCGACCGCCTGGTACTCCGGTTTCAAGCGCTGACCAAGACGAATCTCCAAAGGCCGGTAGTGCCAATCCCCCCAGCGGGATGCCCCCGGTTCGCGAATCAGCAGGTCCGGGCGTCCGACCAGCACAGCGGCGGGCGTTTCCACTCGCAAAACCCCCTGATGAATGGCGGGCACCCCCTGTTGCATGAGCGCCACCGTCGCCTGAAACCCCTTTTCCCAATCCGGCGGCTGGTAGGCCGGTCGCACACCAGGCCAGCGCTGGTAAATTTCTTCCCGGTGACGCGAGCGCTCCAGTTGATGCACCACCCCCTGGCGATGGTCCAGGAAACTGCGGCGGGCGCAGCGATGGTAATAGAACAAATGCTCGGTCACCACCACCGGGCGCGGGTGAGGAGCCATCCTCAACCCCCTTGACGGCAGTGACGATCCACGGTTTGCTTGAATAGTAGAGAAACCATGAGTAAACTCCCCACCCGCTGCGGTTTGTGTAGATGCTTTCTGTACAGACTGTAGCATACGGCCAAGTGACATCACGGCGATGACCTACCAGGAGGGCCGGTGACCGGTGGACAAAGCAACGCCTGACATCCTCACTGCCCTGCGCCGTTCGCCTCTGTTTGAGGGTTGGGAACCGGCAGCCCTGGAGCGCCTGAGTCAACGGATGTCCCTAGCCCATCACGAGGCCGACAAACTCCTGATTATGGAAGCGGAAGGGGGCGGGACGGTTTATTTCATCATTGAGGGATGGGTCAAAATTCGCACCCACAATCGCGACGGGCGGGAAATTACGTTGAACATCTTGGGGCCGGGGGAGATTTTTGGCGAAATGGCGGCTCTTGCTGCCTCGACCCGCTCCTGTGATGTGCTGAGCGTGACACCGGTGCTGGTGGGGAGCCTGTCGAGTCGGGACTTTATGCACGTGGTCCAAACGGAGCCGCTGATGGGGTTGCGGTTGTCCCAGTTGATGGCGCGGCGGCTGCGGCAGTTGAACCGGCGGTTGCGGGTGCGGGAGTCCGATAGCGTGGCGCGGGTGGCGGATGTGCTGCTGTTTCTCGCGGAAGGTCAAGGACGCACCAGCGCTCAGGGGATTGAAATTCCCAATTTGCCTCACCGGGAGCTGGGCAGCTTGAGCGGCCTGACGCGAGAGACGGTCACGCGGGTGCTGCGCAAGTTGGAACAGGAGGGCGTCATCGAGCGCATCAGCGGCAAACAGGCCCAACGCGCTGACGAGACCACCGGGCGCGGGTTGATTCGCGTGCCCAACCTGGCGGTTCTGGAGTCCCTGCTGAATTAAGCGGTAAGATGCAGTCCAGACATCGCGCGGCTGACCATGCGGTTGTTGTGCTTGAGTAACGGGCATGGGGAAGACCGGATTGCTGGCACCATCTTGACCGCCCTGCAGCAGGAACAGCCCGACGTCGTATTGCGGGCGTTGCCGTTGGTGGGTCGGGGGGAGACCTACCGGCGGTTGGGAATTCCCCTGATTGGGCCAGCGCGGGACTTGCCCTCGGGAGGCTTCCTACCCAAGGGGTGGTGGCAGGACCTGCGCGCAGGGTTGGGAGGGTTGGTCTGGCAACAATGGCGGGCGGTGCGGCAATGGGCGCGGGCGTCGCCCCAGGGATGGGTGCTGGCGGTGGGGGATATTTGGCCCCTGGGGTTGGCCTGGCAAAGCGGTCGCCCGTTTGTGTTCGTGGCAACGGCCAAGTCAGAGTACCACCTGCGGGACGAGCAGGGTCCCTTGCCCAAAACCCACTGGTTGGAAGGCTGGGCCGGCTCGGTGTTTTATCCCTGGGAGCGCTGGCTCATCCGCCGCTCGCGGGTCACCTTTCCACGGGATGAATTAACCACCACCTGGCTGAAACGCTGGCAATTGCCGGTGCTGTGGGTGGGCAACCCCATGATGGATGGTCTCGAACCGACGGGACAGCTATCGCTACCGCCGGCGTTTGCTGATGCCCTAGTGATTGTGCTACTCCCTGGTTCCCGCGTCCCTGAAGCCTACCGCAACTGGGAATTGATCCTGCAGGCCTTGCCGGGAGTTGTGGAGCACCTGACAGCGCCCCAGATTTTGTTCCTGGCGGCGATTGCCCCTACGGTGGACCCACGCGAGATCGAGAGGGCGTTACGTCGGCACCGCTGGCCGGTCTATCCAGGGGTGGGATTCGGTTATGGTCAGGTGGGATTGATGGTCACCCAGGGTTGCTTCAACGACTGCATACACCTGGCCCATGCGGGGATTGCCCTGGCGGGAACCGCCACCGAACAGTTGGTGGGCTTGGGCAAGCCGGTGGTGAGTTTTCCAGGACCAGGCCCCCAGTACACGCGCCATTTCGCCCGTTACCAGCAGCGCCTGCTCGGCCCTTCGTTGCGCTTGGTGGATCAACCGGAGGCCGTTGGCCCTGTGTTGCAAGAAATGCTCAGCGACCCCGATACCCTGCACCTGATTGCCCGCAACGGTCGCCAACGGATGGGCACGCCGGGCGCCAGTCTTGCGATTGCGCGCTGGCTGGCTCAGCACCTGCGCAAAGCTTCGCTAGACCTGTGACCAGGAGGCGCAGGTTCCATCTCGTTCACCCGTCCTTCTGACTACAATACAGGTAACCTGGTCGTGGCCAGGCACTACGTGAGCATTTATTCATGGGTTCATGGATTTTTACTGCACTCGCCCTGGCTGTCCTGGCCCTCTGAACCGCCTGGAAATAGACGAAGAGCAACTGCGAAGTATTCCCCAGCTTTACTGTCAAAGCTGCCAGATGCCCTTGATTTTAGCGGGGGCTTATATTCCCATTCGTCCGCTGGGGAAAGGGGGGTTTGGAGCGACCTACCTGGCGATTAATCGCTACTTGCCCACGATGGAATACTGCGTGGTCAAGCACTTTCGCCCCGAGGGCATGGACGCAGAAGAAGTGGCGATGGCCAAGCGGTTATTTGACCGGGAAGCGCGGGTGTTGCAGCAAGTGGGCAACGAGCATGACTGTATCCCCGACCTGTACGCCTATTTCCCCTTGGCGGTGCCCAAAATGGGCAATTCCCAACGGATGCAAGAACACTTTTATCTAGTGCAGGAATATATCGACGGCGAGGATTTAGAGCAGGAGCTGCGCCGTTTGGGACCCTACGATGAGCAAAAAATTATTGAGCTATTAAAAGCGCTGTTGCCAATTCTGGATTTTGTCCACGGGCGCAACATCATCCACCGTGACATCAAACCCGCCAACATCATGCGGCACCGGCACACGGGCAAAATTTATCTGCTGGATTTCGGGGCGGTACGGGATGTGTTTGCCGGCTCCAAGTGGACCACGATTGGCACGGTGGGCTACGCCGCCCCAGAGCAGTACCACGGGGGGGAAGTGTATCCCTCCACTGATTTGTACGGTCTTGGTGTCACGTGCCTGCGGCTGTTGACCGGACTGCCGCCGGAGGAGCTGTACGACGCCTACCGGGGGACATGGCAATGGCGGGATAAGGTGCGGGTGAGTCCAGAACTGGCGCAAATTCTCGACCGGATGGTGCGGCCGGTGGTGCAGGAGCGGTTTCCCAGCGCCCAGGCGGTGCTTGAACGGCTCAACCAGATGCCCCGCAAGGTGCAGTTGCCCCCTCATTCCAAGCCCTTGCGGCCCACGACGCCCCAGTCAACAGCGATTCCTCAACCATCTGGGCGGCCCGCAGCCCAGGCTTTACCACGGGTAACCCCACCCACTTGGGTAGAGCTGGGACAGGCGTTTTGGCTGGGTGCGGAAATTGGTCTCGGTGTGATGGCGGCGGGTGTGCATGGGGGCATCGCGCCAGGTCTCAGTCTCCTGCTGGGATTGCTCCTGTGGGGATGGGTTTGGTTTTGGGGCCGGAGTTGGTTGCCGGTATGGGGCTTGGCGGGCCTGTGGGTTGTGACCCTACTGGTGTTTGCCGTTTTCCAGCGGCAGGCTCTCCTCCGCCTAGCAATCGGGTCGCTGTTGTTGGGCCTGATCCTGACCGGCATGGTGGCCCTGCTGCAGTGGCTGTGGCGAAGTCTGCGTTAGGTCAATCCTGTTGGTGCGAAAACTGATAGGCGCCGATCCCCGCCAAAATGCTCCCAATCCCCAACAAGACCAGCGGCGCGTACCATGGGAAGGGCGCTCCTAGTGCGCTGGCCCGCAACCCAATACTGGCATAGGTCAGGGGAATGCAGTAAACGATGACCTTCAGGAAAGGCGGCACTGTTGCCGGGTCAAAAAACGTCCCCCCCAGGAACGACATGGGCACAATGAGAAAGTTGTTGTACAGACCCACCGTCTCCAGAGACGACACGCTCAGACCCACAATCACCCCCAGACCGGCAAACACGAGACTATTCAGCAACACCATCCCCAAAAACAAGGGGTGTAAAAAGCCTTGCCACCGGCCCGTAAAGAGAATGCTGATAAGGATAATGGCCGACGCCGTCAGCAACCCCCGCACGACACCCGCCATCACCTTGCCCAGATACACCCCCAGCGGATGCACAGGCGCCAACAGCAGTTCTTCAAAGGTTTTATTAAACAGGCGGTCGCCGCAGATCGAAAAGGTCGTCCCGGCAAAACTGATGATCATCGAAGACAGGGCCACCATCCCCGGCAATATGAATTCCAGGTAGGACGACCCCATAGGCGGCGAAGTCAGGGAACTGCCCACCCCAAAACCAAAGGCCAGGATATAAATCAACGGCGAAACCAGTCCCGAAGCAAAGACTTGGGGGAGCCGCACCCGCAGGTCCAGCCACTCCCCCCAAAACACCGTCAGGCTATCTTGCCAGATGTGGGCTAGCATTCCCCTAGACCGCTGCCGGCTCCAGGTCCTCCTCCCCTGTGGCTGCTGGGATGGCTTCCGCCGTCGCTCCTTCACTCGACTCCGGTAATCCCGCCAGCTTCGCCGCTTGCTTTTCTCGCCAGCGTTGCGCCATTTCCTCAGCCCGTTCAAACACCAGCGCCCGGTTGCGCACCATATCTCCCGGCTCCGGCTCCAACTGCTTGGTCGAGAGGGAAATCCGGCCCCGGTCCGCATCCAGGTCAATGATCATCACCTTCAGCTCGTCCCCTACCGAGAACACGTTGTGGGGCGTCTCGATGTGCTCATGGGAGATTTCAGAGATATGCAGTAGGCCGCTGACTCCGCCAATGTCAATGAACGCGCCGTAGGGCTTGATACCACGCACCGTCCCGGTCACCACTTCCCCAATTTCCAGCTTGTTCATTTGCCGTTCCACCAGAGCGCGCCGGTGGCTCAAGACCAGACGGTTGCGCTCCTCATCCACCTCCAAAAATTTCAGCGGCAACTCTTGGCCCATCAGGTCTTCCTTGGCGTGCCGCGTGCTGATGTGGGAACCGGGAATGAAACCCCGTAGCCCCTCGATCCGCACCAGAGCGCCCCCGCGGTTGATGGCAAACACCGTGGCCCGCACCGTCACATCCTCCCGCTGCAACTGGCGCACCCGCTCCCACGAGCGCATGTATTCAATCCGTCGGATTGAGAGCGTCAATTGCCCCTCCTCGTTCTCATCCGAGAGAATAAAAAACTCTCGCGTCTCGTTGGGTCGCAATACTTCTTCCGGGCTATCGACCCGGTTAATGGACATCTCTTGTAGGGGCAGAAACGCCGCCGTCTTCGCGCCAATGTCAATCAGCGCCCCCTTTGGCTCCAGGGCAAACACTGTGCCTTGAACCACGTCCCCTGGACTGAACCGATAGTCGTAGCGGTCTAACAGCGCAGCAAATTCCTCGTGGGTAAACCCCACCTTCGTTTTCTTCTTGTTCCCCAAGCGAACGTAACCTCCTAACCCGCAAACCCGATACGGACAGATACTGATTATAGCCCAGCCCCCAGGGGCTTGCCAAACAGCGAGTTAAAATAGAGCTAGGGGAGTAGGTGTGGCGATTGCGGATGCTACGGCATCTGAGGAAAGTCCGGGCTCTCGAAAGACCAAACCGCTGGGTAACGCCCAGTACGCGCGAGCGTGAGGAAAGTGCCACAGAAACATACCGCCGATGGAGGGTAACCTCACAGGCAAGGGTGCAAAGGTGCGGTAAGAGCGCACCAGCAGTACCGCGAGGTGCTGGCTCGGTAAACCCCGGTTGAGAGCAAGGTGGAGGGACAAGGGTTGGTCTTTTTCCCGTCCCGCTTGTAAGAACCGCTTGAGGTGGCGGGTAACCGTCATCCCAGATAGATAATCGCCCACGAACAGAACCCGGCTTACGGCCTGCTCCCCAAAGCTTTTCAACGTCGCACCTTGGCGCTAAACCCTAGGGCCTTAAACTGGGTCAACCGCAGGGGGGGTGGTTGCGCCGCTGGCACCATGATGGGCAGATGAAACTCGCTGATGCCAGGCGGGATTTCCTCAATCGTGCCCAGACGCCCGCGCTTGGGGATGGCGGGTTCCCCGTTGGCGTCGTACACCCGTCCAAACACATCGGCGTCGTACACGGTGCGATTGGTAGGATTTTCCGCCTGGCCGCTGATCCAGTAGCAACGGGCCGGCAATGTGTTACCCCCGCTCGTCACAGCCCCCTCCGCCAGTTCTGGGGGGCAATCTCCCACGCTGAGATTGAACAAGCGCACTTCCGTCAGGGCCTGAGTGGCGGTTATGGGTCCCCACCACAGTCCCAGCACCATTACCACCACCATCAACCAGCGCAACATCCCATCTCCCCCCTTTTTCGCTAGACTACCAGAACCGCGCTCCTTTAAACCAATATCTCCCTGCATCAAACTCTGCAAAGACTTATCACAAATGCGTAATAAATTCCCTGCGCTGGACGGAGATTTTCTATAGTGATAGTAGGCACCTAAAAGGCAGCAAAAAATGGGATCGAGACGTAGGTGCCCCGGTCGAGATCCTACCCAATTCCCGGCAGGGAGGGGATGAAACCCAGTGATTGCCCAATCGAGTTGGTTCAACCCATTAGTGCTGAGTCGGGTGGCAAAATAGAGAGGGCGCAGTTCAAGAAACGGCTCTGAAGTTGGGTCTGGATCGACCTAGGCCACCGTCAGCCCCGCAGCGTGGGATTGGGTTCTGTGTAAACCGTCCACTTAACCTGACGAAAGCTGATGAGGATGTCCTGAGGGTCTGGCGCTGCTGACAGCCAGGCCCTTGCCGCGTTTTGGGGAACTCGTTTGCGCTAGCCTGAAAGACAGTGGTGGAGGCAAACGCATGACAGTATCCCCCGAACTCATCCAACTGGCCAAGCAGGCGGTGGGGCAACAGGCGGCGCAACTGGTGACCTCGGGCATGGTGGTGGGGCTAGGGACCGGTTCGACGGCGGCGTGGATGATTCAGGCGCTTGGGGAGCGGCTGCGGCGGGGGGAAATCCAGGACATCCGGGGCGTGCCCACGTCGTTCCAGGCGACGGTGCTGGCCCGTCAAGCCGGAATTCCCCTGACCAGCTTGGACGAGGTGGAGACGTTAGACCTGGCCATTGACGGCGCTGACGAGGTGGACCCCCAGAAAAACTTGATCAAGGGAGGCGGCGCCGCCCACACGCGCGAAAAAATCGTAGACAGCTTGGCGCGTGAGTTGGTGGTGGTGGTGGATGAATCCAAGTTGGTGGAGCGCCTGGGCAGTCGGTTTCCAGTGCCGGTAGAGGTGTTGCCAATGGCGGTAAGGCCGGTGATGCGGGCGCTAGAAAAACTCGGGGGTCAGCCGGAGTTGCGCATGGCGGTAAAAAAGGACGGCCCGGTGATTACAGATCTGGGCAACATGGTGGTGGATGTGAAGTTTGCCGCGATTCCTGACCCGGCAGCCTTGGAGGCTCGGATCAACAACATCCCCGGCGTGGTGGAAAACGGCCTGTTTGTGGGGTTAGCAGGAAGAGTACTCATCGGGCGGGTAGTAGATGGCCAGCCCCACGTGCAGGTGTGGTGAGGGAATTCTGATACAATGCGTAACCGACGTGCGGACGAGAATGCCATGGCGCTCAACCGGCCTCGGATTGCAGTGGATGCGATGGGGGGAGACCACGCTCCCGAGGAAATCGTCACCGGTGCCCTGCGCGCCCAGGCCGAGTTGGAGGCGGAGATTTTGCTGGTGGGACAACCGGAGCGGTTGCGTCCCCTGCTGGCGGACCATCACCACCGGATGACCATCATTCCGGCGCCGGAGGCGATTGCCATGAACGAGGAGCCATTGACAGCACTGCGGCAAAAGCCCGGGGCCTCCATTGTGGTGGCGATGAACCTAGTTCGAGACGGAAAGGCGGATGCCGTGTATTCGGCAGGGCATACGGGCGCGGTGATGGCGGCGGCGTTGCTGCAACTGGGGCGTTTACCCGGAATTGACCGTCCAGCCATTGGCGTGGCGCTCCCCACGCTTATCCCCGATAAATCCGTGTTGTTGCTGGATGTGGGCGCCAATGTGGATTGCCGGCCCAAGTTTTTGAACCAGTTTGCCCTGATGGGTTCGATTTACAGCCAGTGCGTGCTGGGGGTTCCCCGCCCTAGGGTGGGCCTGTTGAATATTGGTGAGGAAGCCTGCAAGGGGAACGACGTGGCGGTGCGCGCCTATCAGCTCCTGGCCCAGAACCCTGAAATCGAATTTGTGGGCAATGCCGAGGGCCGGGATGTGATGTCAGGAAATTATGATGTCGTGGTGTGCGACGGGTTTGTGGGCAACATTCTGTTGAAATTCGCCGAAGGGGTGGGGCGAGTGATTGTGCAGTTATTGCGCGATGAATTGCCCCGCGGCTGGCGCGGGCAGATCGGTGTGCCCCTGCTGCGGGAAAACCTGCGGCGGGTCAAGCAACGCCTGGACGAAGCGGAACGGGGTGGCGCTTTGTTGTTGGGGGTGCCGGGCGTCTGTGTCATCGGCCACGGCAGTTCCCATGCCCCCTCCGTGTTCAACGCCATTCGGTTGGCGGCGGAAGCGGTGGAGCAGCGGGTGGTGCAGCGCCTGGCGGCAAAAGTGGGCGCCCTGACGCGGCAGGACGGTCGCTAGTGCTGGGCGTGCGCTTGACGGGGACGGGACGGGCCGATGTGGCTCCCGCGTTGGACAATCACCAGTTGAGCCGGTTGGTGGACACCAGTGATGAATGGATTGTCACCCGCACCGGTATCCGCACTCGTCGGCTGGCGGCTCCCCACCAGGGGGTTACCGACCTAGCGGTTCAGGCGGCGCAAAACGCCCTGGTCTCGGCGGGTTTAAGTCCCTTGGAAGTGGAGTTGGTCATCCTGGCGACCTCCACCCCGGACGACTTGTTTGGCTCGGCCAGCCTGGTGCTAGAGCAGTTGGGGGCCAAGCGGGCGGTGGCCTTTGACCTGACGGCGGCCTGTTCCGGGTTTGTGTTTGGTCTGGTGACGGCGGCCCAATTTCTCAAAACCGGGACCTACCGGCGGGCGGTGGTGATTGGGGCAGATGTGCTCTCGCGCTGGGTGGACTGGCGGGACCGGCGCACCTGTGTGTTGTTTGGCGATGGCGCCGGCGCTGTCGTTTTGGAGACCAGCCCCCAGGAAGGACTGTTGGGGTTTGAATTGCAAAACGATGGCAGCCAGAATGCCTGTCTCACCCTGGCCTACCAGGGCCAACCCCAGCCCTTGATCGACGACCTGACGGTAACCCTAGGCGCTTACCAGCCTATCGCCATGAACGGCCAGGAAGTGTATAAATTTGCCGTGAAACGGGTGCCGGAGGTGATTGAAAAGGCCTTATTTCGGGCGGGACTCACCAGCGACCAGATTGATTACTTCGTACTGCACCAGGCCAACCAGCGAATCTTAGAGGCGGTGGCGACCCGATTGGGCGTGCCTCCGGAACGCATGCTGAGCAACGTGGCCCGTTATGGCAACACGTCGGCGGCCTCGATTCCCCTGGTGCTGGACGAGGCGGTGCGGGCTGGGCAAATCCAAGCTGGGCATACCCTGGTGTTAGCAGGCTTCGGCGCGGGCCTGACCCTGGGAGCTGTGGTGTGTCGCTGGGGATAGCGTTGCCTTGGATGGGCAAGGCGGCTTACACTGGGTCTGATGTGTCACAGCAGGGATCACTATGTTCTTACCCTTGGCCAGTTTGGAGGTTGGGGAACACTTTTACTGGCGGCTTGGCAATTTAAAGGTTCACGGCCAGGTGTTGATGACCTCCTGGGTGGTGATGGCGCTGCTAATCCTGGCGGCCTTTCTGGCGACGCGCAACGCCCAGCGGGTGCCCCACGGCTGGCAGAACTTTATGGAGTATGTCCTGGATTTTGTACGCGGTCTGGCCCGGAATCAGTTGGGCGAAAAGGAGTACCGGGCCTGGTTACCCTTTGTGGGCACCCTGTTCCTGTTCATCTTTACCTGCAACTGGACGGGGATTTTAGTGCCCTGGCGGTTAATTGAACTGCCGGCGGGGGAACTGGCGGCCAGCACGAACGACATTAACACTACAGCGGCCTTGGCCCTGTTGACGTCCCTGGCCTACTTCTATGCGGGATTCAGCCGCAAGGGGTTGCTAGGGTACTTCAAGGGCTATCTCTACCCCTCGCCCATTATGCTGCCGTTCAAGGTGATTGAAGACTTCACCAAGCCCCTGTCCCTGAGCTTCCGTCTTTTTGGCAACATCCTAGCGGACGAACTGGTGGTGGGGGTGCTGGTGTTGCTGGTGCCGGTGCTAGTGCCCGTGCCGCTGATGGTACTTGGGCTGTTCCTGAGTGGGATTCAGGCGGTGATTTTTGCCACCCTGGCGGCCACCTACATCGCTGAGGCCCTGGAGGACCACGAACACGCCGAGGCGGCCGAGCAGGAAATGGCCTAAGATGGTGGTGGGGTTGGGAGCAAAACCTGGTATGGTGATCTGCGGGGATTTGTCTCCCGTACAGTCCAGTCAACTGAGTGCGAGGATGGGTGTATGGATGGATTGACGTCTGCAGCTTCGGTGATTGCGGCAAGTCTAGCGGTAGGTTTGGCATCGCTCGGGCCGGGTCTGGGCCAAGGGAATGCGGCCAGCCGCGCGGTGGAAGGGATTGCCCGGCAGCCAGAGGCTGATGGAAAGATTCGGGGAACGCTGCTGCTGAGCTTGGCCTTCATGGAAGCTTTGACCATTTACGGCCTAGTGGTGGCGCTGATCCTGTTGTTTGCCAACCCGTTTGCGGGCTAGGCCCATGACCGGATGGCTGGGGATAGCGTTGTTGGCCGAAGCCGGGGGTCTGTTTGACCTGGACGCTACCTTGCCGGTGATGGCAGCGCAGTTTCTGGTGCTGGTGGCGATTCTGAATGTCATCTTCTACAAACCGCTGCTGCGGGTGGTGGACGAGCGGGAGGAATACATCCGGTTCCACAGGGCGCAGGCCAAGGAATTACAGGCGAAGGCCGACAACCTTACCCGGCAGTACGACCAAGAGCTGGCCTTAGCGCGGCGGGATGCCCAACAGATTGTGGCCACCGCCCAGGCTCAGGCTAAGCAGGAGGCACAAGCCCAGATCCGGGTGGCCCAGCAGGAGGCGACAATGCAACTGGCGCAGGCTCGGGCGGAACTCGCTGAGCAGCAGGAAAAAGCCTTGGCCCAACTGGAACCCCAGGTGCAAACTCTAGGGGAAGCGATTTTGGCGAAGTTATTGAGTTGAGGTATGGATTCCCTTTTCTTAGCGGCGGAGGCGGGGGTACGTTTTAATCCGGATTTGCTGGGGACCAATACCCTCAATATCGCCGTGGTGCTGGGCCTGCTGGTCTACTACGGGCGCAGGTTTTTGGGGCGGTTGTTGCAGGAACGGCAACAGAGCATCGTCCAGGCAATCACCGAGGCGGAAACGGCCTATCAGCAGGCTAAGGCCGCACTTGCTGCAGCGCAACAGAATCTCGCCCAGGCCCAAACCCAAGCGGCCCAGATCCGGCAAGATGGGCAGGCCACAGCGGAACGGCTCCGGGAAACCCTGCTGGCCCAAGCAGCGCAGGAGGCAGAACGGATTGGTTTACAGGCCCAGCGCCGCATTGAGGTGGAGCAAGAACAGGCGGTAGCGGCGATTCGTCGGCGGCTAGCGGAACTGACCCTGGCCTACGTGACCGCCCAGTTGCAGCAACGGTTGACGCCGGAGCTCCACGCCCGCTTGATTGACGAAGGGATTGCGCGGTTGGGAGGTGAGCCATGACGGTGGCGGTGGCCCGCTTGACGGAACCCTACGCCGAGGCCCTGTTGGCGCTGGCCCAAGCCCACAACCAGTTGGACGCGATGGAACAGGAATTGACAGCCATCCAGCAACTGGTGCGACAAACACCGGAGCTAGCCAGTGTGTTGCAAAGGCCCACCATTCGCCCGGAGCAGAAAAAGGCTTTACTGCGGCGGATTTTCGGCACTCAGGTGCAGCCGCTGGTGTTGAACTTCCTGCTGCTGTTGGTGGACCGGGGCCGGATTGCTCTGCTCGAACGCATCATCAGTGCCTTTCAGGAACGGGCCAGGCAGGCGCGGGGAACCCAGTTGGCGCGGGTACGGGCGGCGGTGCCCTTGACGGCGGAACAGGCGGAACGTTTGAGCCAACGGCTAGCCCAACTGAGCGGTGCCCGGCGGGTGGAACTCGACGTGCAGGTGGACCCGTCGTTGCTAGGGGGATTCACGGTGCAGATGGGTTCCCAATTTTTAGACACCAGTTTGCGGAGCCAGTTGCAGCGACTAGCTTTACGATTGAGTCAGAGTGTTGTTTAGTCCCCACACAAAAGGAGGGTTATGATCAGCATTCGCCCCGATGAAATTAGCCAGATTATCCGGCAGCAGATTGAGCAGTACGACCAGGCGGTCGAGGTCAGCAACGTGGGCACGGTGCTCCAGGTGGGGGACGGCATTGCCCGCATTTACGGCCTGGAACGGGTGATGGCCTCGGAATTGCTGGAGTTTGAGGACGGCACCATCGGCATTGCCTTGAACCTGGAGCAGGACAATGTGGGGGCGGTGTTGATGGGGGATGGGCGCAACATCTCCGAAGGCAGCACGGTGAAAGCGACGGGTCGCATTGCGCAGGTGCCGGTGGGTGAAGCCCTGCTGGGGCGGGTGGTCAATCCCCTGGGACAACCCTTGGACGGCAAGGGACCCATTCACACGACCGAGAGCCGGTTGATTGAATCACCAGCGCCAGGCATCGTTGTGCGGCGGTCGGTGTACGAACCCTTGCAAACGGGGATTACGGCGATTGATGCGATGATTCCCATTGGGCGGGGCCAGCGGGAGTTGATCATTGGCGACCGGCAAACCGGGAAGACCGCCATCGCCATAGACACCATCCTCAACCAGGCTGACCAAGATGTGATTTGCGTCTACGTCGCCATCGGGCAAAAGGCTTCGTCAGTGGCCCAGGTGGTGGGGATTTTGGAGGAACGGGGCGCGATGAAGTACACCATTGTGGTGGCGGCCAATGCCGACGACCCGGCCACGTTACAGTATCTGGCGCCCTATGCCGGTGCGTCCATGGCGGAGTATTTCATGTACAAGGGCCGGGCCACGCTGGTGGTTTACGACGACCTGTCCAAGCAGGCCCAAGCGTACCGGCAGATGTCCCTGTTGTTGCGGCGGCCACCGGGACGGGAGGCCTATCCAGGGGATGTGTTTTACCTGCACTCGCGGCTGTTGGAACGGGCGGCCAAGTTGAACGATACCCTGGGTGGGGGCAGCATGACCGCCTTGCCGATTGTGGAAACCCAAGCGGGGGACGTGGCGGCCTACATTCCCACCAACGTGATTTCGATTACCGACGGGCAGATTTTCCTGTCAGCAGACCTGTTCAACGCTGGCGTGCGTCCTGCTATCAACGTGGGGATTTCCGTGTCGCGGGTGGGGTCGGCAGCCCAGATTAAGGCCATGAAGCAGGTGGCGGGGAAACTGAAACTGGAGCTGGCTCAGTTTGCCGAGCTTGAGGCCTTTTCCCAATTCGCGTCCGATTTGGACAAGGCCACCCAGGAGCAATTGGCGCGGGGGCAACGGATTCGGGAAATGCTCAAGCAACCCCAGTTTTCGCCGATTCCGGTGGAGGAGCAGGTGGCGATGATTTACACCTGTACCAATGGTTATGTGGATGATTTGGCGCTAGAGCAGGTGCAACCGTTTTTGACGGGGTTGCGGGAGTACCTGCGCACCAACAAGCCCCAATTTGGCGAGATCATCCGCACCACCAAGCAACTGACGCCTGAGGCGGAAGGATTGCTCAAGGAGGCCATTGCCGAGTACAAGGCCGGTTTCACGGCGGCCTAGGAGGGTAAAGATGCCCAGTTTGAAAGCTATTCGGGACCGGATCAATTCGGTCAAGAACACTCGCAAGATTACCGAGGCGATGCGGTTGGTGGCGGCGGCCAAGGTGCGGCGAGCGCAGGAGCAGGTCTTGGCGACCCGTCCCTTTGCCGACCGGTTGGCCCAGGTCCTGTATGGTCTCCAGTCCCGCTTACAGTTGGAGAATCTGGAGGTGCCGCTGTTGCAGCAACGGCCTGTGCGGCGGGTGGCCCTGGTGATTTTGTCGGGCGACCGAGGCTTGTGTGGGGCCTATAACGCCAACATCATCCGTCGGGCCGAGCAACGGATTCGTGAGCTAGGGGAGCTGGGCCTGGACTACACCCTGGTGCTGGTGGGGCGCAAGGCTGCCCAGTACTTCAGCCGGCGGCAACACCCGATTGACCGCTCGTTTACTGGTTTGGAGCAGATTCCTACCGCCGCTGAGGCGCGTCGGATTAGTCAAGAGATGCTCAGCCTTTTTCTGTCGGAGGACGTGGACCGGGTGGAGTTAATCTATACCCGCTTTGTGTCCCTGATCAGCTCTCGCCCGGTGGTGCAGACCCTCCTGCCCATGACGCTGCAAGGTTTGGAGCCCCAGGATGACGAAATTTTCCGGCTGACGACGCGGGAAGGGCGCTTTGCCGTGGAACGCCGTCCCCAAGCCCAACCGCCGAGGATGGTATTTCCTCAGGAAATGATCTTTGAGCAGGACCCGGTGCAAATCTTCAGCGCCCTCTTGCCCCTTTATCTCAACAACCAGGTGCTGCGGGCGCTCCAGGAGGCCGCCGCCAGTGAACTCGCCGCCCGGATGACGGCCATGAGCAACGCCAGCGACAACGCCAAGGCGCTCATCAAAAATCTCACCATTTCCTACAACAAAGCGCGGCAAGCGGCCATTACCCAGCAGATTATGGAGGTGGTCGCTGGAGCTAATGCGTTGAAGGACTAGGGGAGTGCTTCAGGCGATAGCTGCGCCTGCTAGCCATAGAGTGGGAACCAACAACGAGTCCAGGTCCTGCAAACAAGCTAAACGTCTTTAGCCACCGCTTCGGTGTATTTTTCCCACATCTGCTGAAATGCCGCCCCTAACTGCTGGGCAAAGCGTTGGCCATTCCACAGCGGCGACGTGTGCCGACTCTCTAGCAGGCGTTGTCGAATCTGCTGTCGCAAAGCCGCATCGGTACCCAGCCGCACCCCCCAGGCCACGTACTCCTCCGGCGTCTGGGCCATCCCTTCCGCAATCCCGCACTGGGTCAAAAACGCATAGCTACTGCGGGCCGCAAACTGCTGGCCCACGCGGGTCACCAGGGGAATCCCCAGCCACAGGGCCTCGAGCGCTGTTGTTGCGCCGTTGTAGGGGTAGGTATCGAGCACCACATCGGCTAAGGCTTGCAGGTTCGCCCGCTGGATAAACTCATTCGCAACGGGGGGTAGAAATCGCAGGCGGGCTGGGTCCACCCCCAACACCTGCGCTTGAGACAGAAGTTGCTCCTGCAGTCGTTTCTCATCGCCTTTCACACATAGGTAACTACCAGGCACCTGGCGCAGGATACGCAACTGCAAATCCACAGTAGCGGGGTGGCGTTCGTAGCTGCTTTGGGCCGTGTAGAAGATAACCGCGTCTGGCTCGATTCCCAGGTCTTCCCGCCGCAGGGTCGGCACATCCACCTCAAACCCGTCCACCGCGATGTAGGTCTCTGGCAAGCGCCAAATCGTTTCTTGATAGTAATCTTGGGCGTTCGCCGGTAGCACCAGGGGGTCTGCGATGAAGTAATCCACACTGTCTAATCCGCTGGCGTCCCAGCCTAACCAGGTCACCTGCACCGGTGCCGGTTTTTTCGCTAGCACCAAACAACTGCTGTCTACGGTCAAGCTGTCCATGTCCACCAGCACCTGGATGCCATCGCGGGCAATCTGCGCCGCCAGCACGCTAGGGTTCGTGTGGTAGTAGCAATGGTCGCACCGCTTCACAAACCAGGCGTGCCCAAACTCGTCCGGGGGCTGGCTGATGCAGTACAAAAACAGTTCCAACCGCTCTCGGTCATAGTGCTCGAAAAACCAGCGAGCTAGCCACCCCACCGCATGCTGGCGAAATGTCGAGGACAAAAAGCCCACCCGCAGTCGCTGGGACGTCGCCGGCGGTTGCCCAAACAGGGGTGTCGCACCCCGCACCGCTCGACCCATGCGCGTGCTGATGCAGTTGCACAAGGGGCGGTCCAGCGCCGGTTCATCCCGCAGGTAGGGGAGAAAAAAGGGTATCTGGAACAAAAGGGCGCCCAGGGTTTTCAAAGCTGGGGCAAAGTCGGTAGCAGGGTCGGCAATCGCCCGCAGCAACTGCAGGTAGGATTCCGCTTCGGCAAGGATTTCCGACCAGGCATCGCCGCCAGCGTCAAATAGCATTTGCAACCGGCAGTACTGGGCATAGCCCTGGGCCACCAGGGAATGGGTCTGCGCGACCGCCTTTTGCCGGTCACACCACTGCCGAGCTTGGTTGTACTGGCGCATTTCTCCGTACAGGTGCGCCAGCAGCCCGAGCACGTCCACGTTGTCCGGGTCCGTCTCCAGCGCCAGCAGCAGCCATTTCTCCCGCACGGCCGGCGGCGCATGCTCCCGCACTCGGCGGCTAACGGTCGCCAACGCTTGGGCGTAGGTCTGCGCTGGTAAATGCGCCTGGCAAGCCCCCACCAACCGCTCTACCAGGGGATTGAATTCCACGTGCGATGCCACTGCGACCAAGGTGGCGCAAAGGGGTGCCACCGGAAAGGTTGCCGTCGTCTCAAGGGCTTGAACCAAGCGCTCGAGGGCGTCGGCGGTTAACTGGTCCTGCACAGCGGCGGTTTCAATCCAGCAGCATAGCCGCTCGGGGGTAGGAGCCACTTCATAAGCCGCCTGGTACAGTCCCAAACCCACCGCCGGTTGCGTCGTCAGATAGGATTGCGCCTGGGTTTCCAACCACTGGGCCAATGCCGCTGCTTGGGAAACCGGCAAACGCGCCCTTGCCTGGCACCACCACGCCTGGGCCGCTTCAGGGTCCGCCTGCAACAGGTGCGCCAATCCCCCGTAGCCCCAAGCGCTCACATCTTCAGGTTCCTGGGCCAGCGCCCGTTCCACTTCCGCACGCAAGCCTGCGTAGTCCTGGGCGTCCAGCCAGGTTTGGGCATTCATGGCATTTCTAGCGAAGGCGGGTACAGCTCGCCGCTGGGTAGCGTGGCTCCCCACAGATTCGCCGTTGACAGGCTGTTGGGGTCTAAACGGGCGCCCGTCAAGTCCGCGCCGCTCAGGTTCGCACCCCACAACGACGCGCCCATCAGATTGGCCTCGCGTAAATTTGCCCCGATCAGCAGCGCCTCGCTCAAATTAGCCTCCTGCAGATTGGCCGCTGTCAGATTGGCCCCGCCTAGATTGGCACCCACCAAATTGGCCGCCATGAGATCCGCTTCACTCAGGTCCGTGCCAATCATCACCGCTCCAATCATCTGGCTATGGCGAAAATAGCCCCCAATCGCATCAGCGCCCGTAAGATTAGCGCCAATCAACCGGCTGTTCTCCAAAACTACCTCAGCCAAATTCGCCAGCATCAGGTGCGCACGGCTCAAGTCCACGCCGCTCAGGTTCACCCCCGCCAGATTCACCTGGAGCAGGTCCCATCCCTGGAAATTCCGTTCCCCAGCCCCATAGCGCTGCAACAACTGTTCGCGGTTCGAAGTGGCCGGGGTGGGCGATGGAGGCACGGGGGTCGGATTAGCGGCCTCCGCCAACCATTGTGTCAGCGTCCGGCTCCCATTCATGCGGCGGTCCGTCTCCGGCAACCGCGTCAACAGCCACTCCAACCGCTGGCTAATTGCCTGGTGGGTCGCCTGCAACTGTTGCATTTGTTGGGAGAGCATCGCCAGGCGTTCCTTGACCAAACGCCGGAAACTCCCGCAGGGGTCAATTCCCTGGGCCTGCAGTTGCACCAGTTGCTTGATGTCCTCCAGCGACAGGCCAAATTGTTTACAGTGCTGGATAAACCACAGGCGGGTCAGGGATTCCGGAGGATACAGCCGATAGCCACTCTTGTTGCGCTCTGGCGGCGCCAGCAGGCCCTCCCGCTCGTAGAACCGAATCGTCTGGGGCGACACCCCCGCCTGGCTACTCAATTCCCCAATCAACCAGCCCCGTACCATGCCTGCTGCCTTGCCCTACTGTCGTCCATTGTAGCGTTCGTTCAAGTTGAGGACAAAACCGCAGAAATTGCATACAATACAGCCAACGGCATCCCTCGAGAAACGGAAGCTATGGCGGAATACCAAGGCATGACCCCCAGCATCGTGGTGGGACTGGGCGGCACCGGCAAGGAAGTCATCATGAAAATCCGGCGGATGATTGTCGAGACCTACGGCAGTTTGGATGCGTTGCCGATTGTCTCTTTCCTGCACGTGGACACGGAACAAAACGCCAAGGTGTCGGAACCCCAGGTGGTGTTGAAACAAGATATTTCCCTGCGACCGGTGGAGCAAGTTTGGGCCAAAGTCGATAACGCCAAGGCTATTTTGAATCGCATCGCCGACTACGACTATCTCACCGAATGGTTTCCCCCCGAACTTACTGGTACGGACTCCATCTTGGCGGGCGCGGGGCAAATCCGAGCGCTGGGAAAATTCGCCTTTACCGTCAATTACCAGACCATCAAAAACGCCTTTGCCAATGCCCGTGCTCGCATTGTCGGTCATGAAAAATTCATGCTGGACCGCTGGGGCGTGCAACTGGATAAAGGCATCAACATTTTCATCGTGTGTTCCCTCAGCGGCGGGACGGGTTCTGGCATGGTGCTGGATATGGCCTACAACGTGCGGGAATGGGTGCCGCCGTCGGATTTACCCCAAACCTGTGCGTTTCTGGTGTTGCCGGGGGCCTTTTCGGGTCTGGGGGACCGCGTGATTGCCAATGCCTACGCCGCCCTGATGGAACTCGACCACTACTCCCGTCCCAACACGCGTTTTGAAACGCAATACAGCCACAACATTGCCGACCGGATCAGCAGTCAAAACGCGCAAGATACCCCCTTTGGTTTTTGTTACCTGGTGGGCAACAGCAACGACAAGGTCACCCTGCCCACTTTAGAGGCCGTTTTGGAAATGGTGGCCCAGAATATCTTTTTGGATTTCTCGTCTGGGTTTAGCCAATACAAAAAGCTGGTGCGGGACAACATTCGCAAGCACTGGTCCAGCCCTGACCCCCTTGGGTTTCCACAAAACTACATCACCTTTGGGTTGGCGAGTATCCAATTTCCGGTACAGCGGGTGCTCAATGCCTGTGCGTCACGGTTGGCCGTTGCACTCGTCGACTGGTGGGCCAATCCCACGCCGGCTCCGACGGCGATGCGGGATGTGATCAAAACAGAAATCTTACCCAACTTGGGCCTGGCCGAATCCGAAAACAATCACCAATTGCTGGATAGCATCAGCGTGGGCGACAACATGAAACCCTACAGCAAAGAAGTGTCGGATTGGGTGGCCAGCCTGCGCAAGCGTCGCAATGATTTAAACATTCCCTTTGAGAATTTGCAGCGGTTTATTTCAGTGGAGGAAGAAAAATATCGGGTGCATTTTAACGATGCCGATAGCGACCCCCGCCGCTGGAGTGATTACTTCCAAAAGATGTGGGATAACCTAAACCGGCTGATTCCCCAGAAAACCAGAGAACTGCGAGAGACAGTGGCACAGATGGTCGAAGACCGGTTCCGGGGGCCGAAATGGACGCGCCAGTTTTTAGAAGTCTTGATGGAAGTTTGGCTGGAGTTTCGCACCACCTTTGACCAGTCTCGCCAGAAGGAGTGGTTAGCCCGCGAGCGTTCCGCTAGTCAAGCCCTGCAAATCCTGCTCAAACAGATTGATAACCACGCCCGCCAGGTGATGCTGCTGAATCGCAAAAAAGTGATTGATGATGACTTCAACGCCATTATGCAGGCGCTGGAGTCCCTGTACGTATCCAAAGTTGAAGTCAAGGCGCGGGCGCTGGCGATTCCCCTGCTCGATGCCCTGCGCGAAGAAACCCAACGCCTGCTCAACGACCTGAATAACTTTGATAGAAACCTAGAGAATTTACGGCGGCAATTGGCGGAGCGGGAGGAAGTTTATACGCGCGAAACCAGCACCTTAACTGTCAATGGCATCCTACTCTATGACCCCAAAGACATCGAACAAATTTACCAAAAAACCCTAGCAAACCGGGGCGACAGTGTGTTTCAGAGCATGACCCAAGACATTTGGGGCGGGATGGGAGGACGCTTGTTTGATTTGCACACCTTTGAACACTTGCGGCAACAGGATTTGTATCAACGCATCCTCAACCGGGCGATTGACGAGTTCAGCAACAGTGAGCAACTCAAAGTTTCGGTGGCGGAGAAATTCATTGCCCAATATCCGACGGTGGAGCAACAGGAAGCCCAACTGAAAAGCACTTTTGAAAAAAGCGAAGCCTTTTTACGGTTCAGCCAGGAACAGGCGCGACTGGGTTGGGATGACCGCCCCGAAAAACGGCAAACCTTAGTGGGGATTCAAGGGGGCAATAAACCGACAGACCCCGCCGTCGCAGCGCTGCTACCCCTGCTGCGCAAAGCCACCACCTTGACGGACAAGGACATTCGGCCCTACAACGACCCCCACCACATCTATTTCGTGCGGGAAATTGGGGCGTTTCCCCTGCGCTTGATTGAGGGGATGGAACGGATGCGCACCATTTACCGAACCGTTGCCCAGATGGACCGCAATCCCCTGCATACTCACCACAATCGCCAGCAATTTGCCGACATCATGCCCGCTTCCAGCGAAGAAATTCAACTGCGGGAGAATTTGGTCTTGGGCCGCGTGTTTCAATTGCTCACCGAATCCCAAAATCAAATCACCGGCTACACGGAAATCAAGCTGAATTACCGGGATAGTGCGACGGGTTTAGCGCGGAGTTTGAACCTAGGGAGTACCTGGGAGGAAGCGGAGCAGTATTTATTAGCAGACCAGAACCGACGGGCGCGGGAATTGCTCAACGATGAGATCCAAAAAATTCTCAAGCAAGCGACCACCAAAGACGCCAAACGCGCCCTTTACGAACAGTTAATGAGCTACCTGCAAACCGTAGAACAAACGGTAGTAGGCGGGCGCGATAACCCCGAATACCAACGTGTCGAAGAAGCTATTAGCAACTGTGTGCGCACCTACCGCTTGTTTGAGCCGGGGATGACCACGAGTTCTACGCCCAAATCTACGGCAACGCCAACGGTGAGCAAGTCCACTTCTACATCTCGGCCCGTCGCTGAACCTGCTATCAGCGGCACCGATAGCGCCCTTGAAAAATTTACCAAGCTCGTCGAAGCCTGTTTCAAAGGAGGCAAAAAACCATCAGACAAAGAGTTAGACATCCTTGATAAATTGCGGGAAAAATACGGGGTGAGTAAGGAAAAAGCCCAAGAAATTATTGCCCGTTACCAGCCAAAGCAAAATGACCCCGAACTAGCGGCCTACGAATACGCCCTGATGTTCCGAGCCTTCTTGGAAAATGATGGTGAAATTGGCCTTGAGGAACGCGCGCAACTGCTGGAATTGCAAGAGGAATTGGGCCTAACGGATGAACAAGTAGCAACCATTGAAGCCAACATCCGGGATGAACTGGGCCTCGCCTGATGTGTTAAGTTACGAGGGATTGTTGCGTCGGATTGCCCATGCGCATCTTACTCACAGGTGGGGCAGGGTTTATTGGCTCCGCCGTACAAGATATTTACATCCAAGCCGGCCATGAAGTAGCAATTCTGGATAATTTCAGCACGGGCAACCCCGCCTATATCCATCCCTGCAGCCGGGTCTATCGAGCCGATTTGCGGGATGCCGCTGCGGTAGAACGCATTGTGCAGGAATGGCGACCGGAAGTTATCAATCATCACGCGGCCCAAATTGACGTGCGGTTTTCGGTGGCCCAACCGGTGGTAGATGCCCAAATGAACATCCTGGGGTCGCTTTATCTTCTCGATGCGGCAGTGCGAACTGGGGTGAAACAATTTATCTTTGCCTCGTCGGGAGGCGCTTGTTATGGGGAATTGCAGCAGATTCCTGCGCCGGAAACCCACCCGTTGCAACCCATTTCACCCTACGGCATCGGCAAAGTGACGGTGGAACGTTACCTGCATTTTTATCACCAAACCTATGGACTGCCCTACGTGATTTTGCGCTATGCCAATGTGTACGGCCCGCGCCAGGGAATGAAGGGTGAAGCAGGGGTGATTACGGCGTTTATTCGCGCTTTTTTGACCGGACAAACGCCGGTGATCTACGGCCAGGGCACCCAAACGCGGGATTATATCTATGTTGCAGATGTGGCGCAGGTGAATTTGCAAGTTCTGGGCTGGCCAGAACCGTTGACGCTCAATATCGGTACCGGCCAGGAAACGTCGGTTTTGGAGCTATACGAGTTGCTCCGGCAATTGATTCCGGCGAAGGCAACGCCCCAATTTCTACCGGCGCGTCCAGGGGAAGTGGCCCGCAGTGTGCTAGACATTTCCTATGCTCGCCAGGTACTAGGCTGGCAACCACAGACATCGTTGGCACAGGGACTCCAAGCCACCCTCGATTGGTATCGCCAGGTGCTACAGTAGATTACAATTCGCACGGATGTTGAGACCATGAACGTCTGTATCCTGCAAGCGGAAATCATCCGAGAGCCGCAACTGCGCTACACCCAGGACCAGCAACTGCCAGTGACGGATATGCTGGTGCAGTTTCCGGGTCTGCGGCCCGAGGACCCCTGTGGACGGTTGCGCGTCGTGGCCTGGGGCAATCTGGCGGAACAGACGGCCAAACAGTTCAAGGTGGGGGACCACATCATTATCGAAGGCCGGTTGGGGATGATCAAGGCGGATTTGCCGGGCGGCCTACGCACTACGCGAGCAGAGTTGACAGCGGCGCGGATTTTCCCTATTCAGGTGGGGACACCTGTGACGAGCGAAGCTCCTGCACCGGTGACGCCCGTTCTGGAAACGGAAGAGGAATATGCCACCCCCTTTTGACCTGGTGCTCGGGACGACCAACCCAGGCAAGGTGCGGGAAATTCGGGCTTACCTACGGGAATGGAATTGCCTGATCCCGCCAGCAGACCTGATCCTGGAGGAAACGGGGGAGACGTTTGCGGAAAATGCGCGGATGAAGGCGGTGCAGACGGCCCTGGCCTTGGGGTGTTGGGCGCTGGCGGACGATTCCGGCTTGGAAGTTACGAGTTTAGACGGGGCACCGGGAGTGTATTCGTCCCGCTATGGCCGGACTGATGCCGAGCGGATTGAGCGCCTTTTGTTGGAGCTGGGGGATGAACCGGAACGCTCAGCGCGGTTTGTCTGTGTGGTGGCGGTCGCGAATCCCCAGGGAGACATCGTGGCGGAGGCAACGGGCATTTGCGAAGGAGAAATTCTTACCGCCCCTAGGGGCACCGGTGGTTTCGGGTATGACCCCATCTTTTATGTGCCGGCGCTGGGCATGACCTTTGCGGAAATGACACCCGCCCAAAAACAGCAGGTGAGTCATCGCGGTCGGGCTTTGCAGGCGCTGGTGCCCCAACTGCGTGCCCTGCGGTGAAACGTTACTGGCGCTGGCTGGCCTGGGCGCTGGTGCTAGGGTTTCTCGGGCGCAAGCTGGTTCAGTCCTGGAGCGACGTGCAGCAGTTGTCCTGGCAACCGGGCTGGGAACAGTGGTGGCTCATGGCCGGGCTGGTGACCACCAGTGCGCACCTGTGGGCTGGCTGGCTTTGGGGACAAAGTTTAGGCTTCCTGGGCTATCCCGTGCCGAGTCGCTGGGCGGTGCCGTTGTATGTGCAGACCAATCTGGCGAAATACATTCCAGGCAATGTCTGGCATTTTTACGGGCGGGTGCGGGCGGCCCAAGCGCGGCAGATTCCCACCGGGATTGTGCTGGTGAGTATTTTGCTGGAGGCGCTGTTGCTGGCGGCGGCGGCGTTGCTGGTGGGAATCCATCGCTGGCAACAGGGGTCGTGGCCGTTGCTGGCGCTGGTGGTGGTGCTGGTGGGCATTCATCCCTGGTGTTTGAACCGCTTGTTGACCTGGGTGGGACGTCGTAAAGTTCAGGGGACAGCTTTACCCCCGTTGCGCCAGTACCCGTTGCCCTTGCTGCTGGGCAATCTCTTGTTTCTGGGATTGCGGGGATTGGGATTTTTGTGCGTGCTTGGGACCTGGGTGTCGCTTTCTTGGCGTCTGCTACCCGTCCTGTGGGGCGCTTTTGGGCTGGCCTGGCTGTTAGGGTTTATCGTGCCGCTAGCACCGGGTGGCTTGGGCGTTTTTGAAGCGACCTTGACCGTCAGTTTGCAGGGTGTGATCCCTACCGGCACCGTTTTGGCGGCGGCAATTGGGTATCGCCTGGTGAGTGTGCTGGCGGAAATCGCAGCGGCGGCGGTGGGTGTGGGCATCGAATGGGGGCGGAGGGACTTGAACCCTCACGACCTTTAGGGTCAACGGATTTTCATTCTCCACCGACTTTCGCCGGAGGGCCTAGGCCCCTGGAGAATTGGACTCTCCCTTTACCCACGACCATCCGTCGCTAGGGTAGCTCCCGTCGAGTCTCTGCACCTTCCGAACGGTTCCGCGTCCGGCTTGGCTCAGGATTGCCGTATCTGCATGCGCAGACGTAGGTTCCCCTGAATTTGAGAGCGTTCACTTGCAGGATTTCTCCCACAAGGCTCAATTGCTTAAGTCCGTAGCGTCTACCATTCCGCCACGCCCCCAGGTGAGTAATAAGCATAGCACATCTACTCCTGCACCGCCGCCCAGAGAATCGCCGGGGGATACAGCCGGTGTTCCTGTTCCTGAATGCGGGCATGGAGCGTCGCCACCGTATCACCCGGAAGGACGGGCACCGCTGCCTGCGCAATAATCGGCCCCTGGTCCACCGCCAAGATCACCCGATGCACCGTACAGCCCGTGATTTTCACTCCAGCAGCCAGCGCCTGTTCCACCGCACGGGTACCGGGAAACGACGGCAGCAAACTGGGATGGATGTTGAGAATCCGCGACCCAAAGGGTTCCAGCAAAACCGTCGTCGCTCGGCGCATCCACCCCGCCATGATCACCCACTCCGCTCCCCAGCGCTGCAACGTCTGGACAACGGCTGCATCAAAGCTCTCCCGGTCGGGATAATCGCGGTGGTTGATCAACGCACAGGGAACGCCCGCTTCCTTCGCCCGTTCTCGCACCGGCGCCTCAGGATTGTTATAGACCACGCCCGTGACTATCGCCGGTAATTTTCCCGTCGCAATCGCCTGCGCAATCGCCGTAAAGTTACTCCCCTTGCCGGAGGCCAAAACGCCCAATCGCAAAGGTTCGCCTCGGTATTCCGGCCAGTCTGGCGGCACGAGCAACACCTACCAGGCCCCCAACCAGTCCGCCAGCAGGAGTCCCAGCAACGTGCCAATCACTATCGGCAGATTGTTCCAGATGGGAGTGGGAATGCGGTCGAGCCAGGCGTTGATCCTATCGGCCAGCGTCGGCGGTTTGGGGGGCGTAGAGACCTTGGGCTTTACCCAGTGGGGGGGATGGTTTTGGAAATGGGCAATACCCGCACGCACTACGCTCTGGGTCTCCCGTACCGCTTCCCATGACGCCTGCCGACTCTGGGCTAACCGTTCCAAACGCCGGTCCAGCTCCTCCACATCCACCATTCCCGTTCCCCAGGCTCTCCCAGACTGTGCTAACGTTAGAAATACCCTTCGCTTGTCTATTCTACGCAAGTCCGTCTTGGAAAACCAAGCCCTTTCGGTGGGGAGTACCGATGGCGGTAGCAATTGAATCATTACTCCATTCCGGCATCAGTAAACCAGCGCGCTATTTAGGACAAGAGCTGGGGGCGGTGCGCAAACCCTGGGAAAGTGCTCAGGTGCGGTGGGTATTGAGCTATCCCGAACTGTACGAAGTGGGTGCCTCCAACCTAGGGCACATCATTCTCTACAACATCATCAACGCCCAGCCTGATCAACTATGCGACCGCGCCTATTTACCCGCTCCCGATTTAGCTGCCAAATTACGCGCAACCCAAACACCTTTATTCGCTGTGGAATCCCGCCGCAGTTTACGCGAATTTGACATTATTGGCTTCAGCTTGAGTTACGAATTGGGGGCGACCAATATCTTAGAAATGCTCGATTTGGCTGGGATTCCGTTAACGACACAGGAACGGCGCGACGGTCACTATCCACTCATTTTTGCCGGCGGTCCGACCGCAACCGGAAATCCAGAACCCTACGCGGACTTTTTTGACTTCTTTGCTATTGGGGATGGGGAAGAATTACTCCCCGAAATCGGCTTGGTGCTCTTAGAAGGGAAAGCCGCCGGTTTATCGCGTCAGGAATTACTCCTGGATTTGGCGCAAATTCCTGGGGTTTACGTGCCCGAGTTTTATGCGCCCCAGCCGGATGGCGCCGTTGTTCCCATTCGCGATGATGTGCCCCCGCGCATCCTACGTCGGGTTGCTGCGCCCATTCCTGCCTACGGCATTGGATTGGTCCCTTATGTGGAAACGGTGCATGACCGGTTGACGGTGGAAATTCGCCGGGGATGCACGCGGGGATGCCGGTTTTGCCAGCCGGGAATGCTCACTCGTCCGGCGCGGGATGTGGACCCGGAAACGGTGATTCAAACCATCGAAAAAGGGATGCGGGCAACGGGGTTCAATGAGTTTTCATTGCTGTCTTTGAGTTGCTCGGATTATTTGTCTTTGCCTGCTGTTGGGTTAGAAATTAAACGTCGTTTAGCCGACCAACCGGTGAGTTTATCCTTGCCCAGTCAACGGGTGGACCGTTTTGATGAACATATCGCCGAAATTGTGGGGGGAATGCGCAAAAGCGGACTCACCTTTGCGCCCGAAGCAGGCACCCAAAGGATGCGGGATATTATTAACAAGGGTCTCACGAATGAAGAGCTACTCCGGGGCGTCAAAACTGCTTGGGAACAAGGTTGGGACCGGGTGAAATTGTATTTCATGATTGGGTTGCCAGGCGAAACCGACGCGGATGTGATTGGCATTGCGGAGACGTTGAAATGGTTGCAGCGGGAATGCCGGGGCAATGGTCGCAAACCCATTGGTTTTAACGTCACCATTTCTAATTTCACGCCCAAGCCCCACACGCCCTTTCAATGGCATTCTGTGGCCACGTCAGAGTTCCTGCGCAAACAGGAATTACTCCGGCAAGAATTTAAGCATGTGCGCGCTCTCAAAGCCAATTTCACCGATGTCCGGATTTCGGCGATGGAAGACTTTTTGGGGCGGGGGGACCGCTCGTTAGGAAAAGTGATCCGCCGGGCTTGGGAATTGGGCGCTGGCATGGACGCCTGGTGGGAATCGCTCGACCGAGCTTATGCCGCCTGGGAGCAAGCAATCCGAGAAGCAGGGTTGACGTGGAAATATCGCTCGATTGAACAAGGACAATGGTTTGAAAAACTAGACAAAGCTTACCTGCTAAACCAGCCCTTGCCCTGGGACCATATTGATACGGGGATTGATAAAAAGTGGCTGGTGGAAGATTTAGAACGCGCTTTGGCTGCTGCCACCGTTCCCGACTGTTCCTTTGATAGCTGTTCCCATTGCGGCGTGTGTGGCGTGGATTTGGGTCACAATGTGGTCGTGCCCCCGCCGCCTTTACCAACGGCAAAAATCACGCCGAACATTCCCACGCAACGGGTGCAACGGTTACGGGTGCGATTTGGCAAATTAGGGGAAATGGCGCTGCTGAGTCACCTGGATTTAATGCGCTTGTTTGACCGGGCCATCCGGCGGGCAAATTTACCCATTGCCTTTACGGAAGGGTTTCATCCGAGTCCCCGCATTGTGCCTGCGACGGCCTTACCTTTGGGGGTAACCAGCACCGGTGAAATTGTGGATTTTGAGTTGCACCAAGTGTGTGATCCCCAAGCGTTTTTACAAGCATTGCAGGCGCAATTACCCGCCGATATTCCCCTGTATGAAGTGCAGGAAATTCCTGTGCGAGCGCCGGCCAGTACCGAATTGCTAGAAGCGGTCGAATACCGGTTAACATTCGCCCTTGATGCACCAGATGCCCGCGCCGATTGGTCCACGTGGATTCACCAGATTTTAGCGATGGAAGCCCTGTGGTGGGAAGGCCAGACCAAAAGCGGGAAACCAAAACGGATCAATTTGCGCGAAAAACTGTACCGGTTGGAGTTGGTGACAACCCAAGACCAGCAAGCAGACATTCTTTATCAAGGGTCATGGAGCGCTGATGGTCAATCCCTGCAACCCGAACACGTTTTATTCCTATTCCAAACCGTCGGGTCGCCGGACGTTCATCTGGTTCATATTCATCGAGAGCGGTTGATTTTCCGCAGCAGTTGATGCTGGATTTAGGGGATACAATTGCGGCGATTGCGACGGCGGTGGCACCGGAGCAAGGGAGTATTGCCATTGTGCGCTTGTCAGGCAAAGAGAGCGTTGCGATTGCTCGTAAAATTTTTCATGCGCCGGGGAAGCAAGTATGGGAAAGCCATCGCATTCTGTATGGTTTTGTGCGCACACCAGCGGGGCAAGTCATTGATGAAGCGCTGTTACTCCTGATGCTAGCTCCCCGTTCCTACACCCGCGAAGATGTGGTGGAATTTCACTGTCACGGGGGCATTATTACGGTGCAAAAGGTGTTGAATTTGTGTATTGAACAGGGAGCGCGACTGGCTCGACCGGGTGAGTTTACTTTGCGGGCGGTTCTGAATGGCCGGATTGACCTGACCCAAGCAGAAGCGATTGCCGATCTCATCGGGGCAAAATCATCGCTATCGGCGGAAATGGCGCTGGGTAGTTTGCAGGGGAAACTGGGACAACGCATTCGGCAACTGCGCAATCAATGTTTGGACATTCTGGCGGAACTGGAAGCTCGGATTGATTTCGATGAAGATTTACCACCGCTCAATTCGCAAGAGATTCAAGACCGGATTGGCGATATACTCCGCCAGATTGAAGAATTATTGGCAACAGCAGAGCGGGGTGTTTGGTTGCGGCGCGGGATCAAGGTGGCGATTGTCGGGCGTCCGAATGTGGGCAAATCGAGCTTGCTGAATGCTTGGAGTCAAACGGAACGGGCCATTGTTACCGATTTGCCGGGAACTACACGGGATGTGGTGGATGCCTATCTGGTAGTGCAGGGAATTCCAGTCGAAATTCTGGATACCGCCGGGATTCGTCATACAGATGACCCCGTGGAGCAAATCGGCATTCACCGTTCTCGCCAGGCCATGCAAAATGCCGATGTGATTTTACTGGTGATCAATGCTGCGGAAGGATGGACAGAAATGGACCAAGCTTTGTATCAAGAATTAGACGCTAGCAAAGTGATTTTTGTGGTTAATAAAACTGATTTGGTTCCATCTCTCCCGCGGCTACCTGCGCACCTACAACCGGTGGTTTATACATCTGCCCTGCAACGGAGCGGTATCGACCAGTTAGAGTCGGTCTTGCTAGAGCGGATTTTTCAAGGGAAAGTGCAGCAAACCAATCTCACCTATACGATTAACCAGCGACAGCAAACAGCTTTGCTCCAAGCCCAAAAAGCGCTGCAACAAATGCAAACGACTATGGCGCAACAATTGCCGGTGGATTTTTGGACGATTGACCTGCGCACAGCGATTCAAGCGCTGGGGAGTATTACTGGTGAAGAAATCACCGAAGCGATGCTGGATCGCATCTTCAGTAAGTTTTGTATCGGCAAATAAACGCTTGGGGTATAATCGGGGAGCAGTGGGGGAGCTGGAGCCATGTTGGAAAATAGCGACTATCGCCAGGTAGACCGTGAGCAATTGGTGGATATGTTGCGCCACTATTGCCAGGTCAAAGACCAGTACCAGCACGCGCTTTTGCTCTATCGGGTGGGCGATTTCTATGAGACGTTTTTCCAAGATGCCATAACGGTGGCGCGGGAGTTAGAACTCTATTTGACCAGTAAATACGGGGGCAAAGAAATTGGCAAAGTTCCCATGGCTGGCATCCCCTACCACGCGCTAGAACGATATGCCAATCAATTACTCAAAAAAGGCTATGCCGTAGCGATTTGCGACCAGACGGAAGATGCAGCGATTGCCGAAAAAGAACGACGCATGGTGCGGCGAGAAGTCACGCGGGTCTTTACACCGGGGACGCTGTTAGAAGAAGCGCTTTTGCCGGCACGGGAAAATAACTTTTTGGCGGCTTTGGTGTTGCAAGGGGAACACTGGGGATTGGCGCATGGAGATGTCTCGACAGGGGAATTTCGTTTGACGCAGGCGCAAGGTTTGGACAATCTCACGCAAGAACTGCTGCGCATTCAACCGGCGGAAATTGTTTTGCCCACGGAAATTCCTGATTTGATTGGGCTATTACGACCTGGGGAATCAGAAGGGAAAATTCCTGCTGGTCTGCCCACCCAATTTACCTATACATTGCAGCCGCAACGTTTTTTTCAACTGGCCCAGGCGCGACAACAATTGTTAGAAACCTATGGGTTGAAGTCGCTGGAAGGGCTGGGATGTGAGCATTTGCCGCTGGCGATTCGGGCGGCGGGGGGATTACTGGCGTATTTGGCGCAACATCAAGGGCACTACCATACGGGGCTGCAGTTGCCCACGACCTACTTCATCAGCGAGTTCATGCGGCTGGACCAGCAGACGCGCCGGAATTTGGAACTGACGCAGACCGTGCGGGAAGGGGCGTTTCACGGGTCGTTGCTCTGGGCGATTGACCGGACGGTGACGGGGATGGGGGCGCGTCTGCTCCGGCGTTGGCTGCTGCAACCGCTGCTGGATGTGGAGGCCATCAATGCCCGCCTGGATGCGATTGCAGAGCTGGTTAACAAGGGGTTGTTGCGGCAACAGGTGCGGGAGCATATCAAGCAAGTGTATGACCTAGAGCGGTTGCTAGGGCGGGTGCAGGCGGGAACGGCCAATGCCCGAGATTTGCTGGCGCTGGCGGATTCCCTGTTGGCGGCAAGTCGGCTGGCCCAGGTGCTGGCTGATGTCCAGTCCCAGTACTTGCGGGATTTGCAGTCCATACCGCCGGAACTAGAAGCGCTGGGGGAACGCATACGGGAATCTCTGGTGGAATCGCCGCCGGTGACGTTGACCGAAGGGGGGTTGATTCGTGCTGGCGTTGATGCAGAACTCGACCGCTTGCGCCAAACGCTCGCCGATGACCAAAACTGGATTGCCCAATTGGAAGTGACGGAAAAACAACGCACAGGGATTCCGACGCTGAAGGTGGGCTTTAATAAAACCTTTGGCTATTACATCAGCATCACCCGCTCCAAAAGTGAACAGGCGCCGCCGGATTATATTCGCAAGCAAACGCTCACCAACGAAGAACGTTACATTACACCAGAGTTGAAAGAGCGGGAAATTCGGATTTTGAATCTACAGACGGAAATCAATCAACGGGAGTATGAATTGTTTTTGCAATTGCGCCAGGCAGTGTCTTTGCACCAGCATCTAATCCGGCCCTTGGCCCAAAAAATTGCGCAGGTGGATGTGCTGGCGGGACTGGCGGAAGTGGCAGTGATCCACAACTATCACCGGCCAGAGATTGTCCAGGGACGGGAACTGGTGATCAAACAGGGACGGCACCCAGTAGTGGAGCAATTGTTACCGGCGGGGTGTTTTGTCCCGAACGATACGGAATTAGGCACGGGTACCGATTTGATGATCTTGACGGGGCCAAACGCCAGTGGCAAAAGCTGTTATTTGCGACAGGTGGGCTTGATTCAGTTGCTGGCCCAAATGGGTAGTTTTGTCCCAGCGACGCAGGCCAAAGTTGGCATTTGCGACCGCATTTTTACCCGCGTGGGGGCGGTGGATGACTTGGCAATGGGACAGTCCACGTTCATGGTAGAAATGTGCGAAACGGCCAACATTTTGCATCATGCGACGGACCGTTCGCTGGTGTTGCTGGATGAAATTGGACGGGGGACGGCCACCTTTGATGGGCTGGCGATTGCTTGGTCGGTGGCGGAATACCTGGCGGTTTATTTGCGTTGCCGGGCGATTTTTGCCACGCACTACCACGAGTTAAATCAACTGGAAAATACTTTGAAAAATGTGGCGAATTATCAAGTGGTGGTGCAGGAGCTAGCGGACCAGATTGTGTTTTTGCACCAGGTGCGACCGGGGGGCGCCGACCGTTCCTATGGCATTGAAGCCGGACGTTTGGCTGGTTTACCCCCCATCGTTATTAACCGGGCGCGGGAGATCATGCACCGGTTAGAAAAGCATTCTCAGATCACTTTGGGGGATACGGCGGTACAGGGAGAGTTGCCACTGTTTGCGCCTAACGCCACTGGCTGATTTCCACACCCTGGTAGTAGTACTGGAGAATTTGCTGGTAGTTGTACCCGCGTTGGGCCAAGGCGTAGGCTCCCCATTGACTCATGCCCAGCCCATGCCCGAAGCCCCGTCCTTGAAACGTAAAACCGCCAGGTGTGGGGTGGAGCAAATCGGCGCTGGCGACATCGCTGGGGGTAGGAATGACGTCAAACAAGGTACTGCGCAAGTCCAGCAGTTGCCGGAGTTCAGCCCCGCTGAAGGTGCGACTGCCCTGGGTGCCTGTGACCCGTATCTGGAGAACGCGACCACGGGGAGTGCGGCGCTCGACGGTAAAGCCCGTGACTCGACCCACGCCGGGGAGCAGGCGACTGAGTTCTGCCGGGGTAAAGGTTTTCTGCCAGCTATAAACAGGCGCTTCCTGGTCAAAGTCGGGTACACCGCGCAGGTAGGGCCGGGGCGACGCCCAAATATCTTCCACATTTTCCGTATGGCCCCCCGACGCCGCATGATACACCGCTTCGATGATCTGGCCCCGGTAGGTGAGCACTTGACCGGTGGTGGCTAACACGGCTTCGCGGGTGCGGTCCGATTCGCGGCTGTAGCCCTTGTAGGCTTGCCAAGTCACCGTGCGGCCCACGTCGAAATCCCGGTCAGCCGGGCGGCGCAGCCGGTACAGGACAAAGGAACGGGCGGCTACGGCCTGGGCTTTCAGGGCTTCCAAGGGCCAATCGGGGTACATTTCCGAACCCACCACGCTGAAGAGATACGCTTCCAACGGCACGTGATTGACCGCCAGCAGCCCGTCGGTTCGCGCCACTAAGCGCAGGCGTCCTCGGTACCAATCATCACTGATATAGACAAACCCGCCATCGGTCGGTCGCACCCACAAATCCCGCGCCTGGTAGGTGTGTAGCCGGACTTGTCCCCCCTGGAGTTGCGCCGTGAATCCCAGCATCGGTGGCAAAGGTCCCAGGGTGCGTCCAGCTCCATCGGTCACCACTGCTGCGCCGGAAACGCCGACCCGCACTGTTTTGACCCCTTGCTGAATACACACCCGCAGTTCGGTGGCCCAGGCGACGGCTCCCCAACTTAGCGCGATGACCCCAGCGACAACCGTCGTGCGCAACCAAAATAAGCTCATGAGCCATCACTCCCCAGCCCAACCCCCAAAAAGTATAACAGGGCACTCCAGTAGGTACAATCAGGGGGACGTGTAACGCTGTCCCAATGTCCCCCAAACGCCGCTTGCCTGCCGAATGGGAACCCCACCAAGCTACCTGGTTGTCCTGGCCCCACAACCGGGAAACCTGGCCGGAACACTTAGCCGCAGCCGAACAGGCGTTAGCCCAAGCGGTTGGTTACCTACAGCGGGGGGAAGTCGTGCATATCAACGTACTAGATGAAGCGCACCAAGCTCACGTGCAAACGCTATTAGGTGACTGTACAAACGTTATTTTTCATATCCTGCCCACCAACGATGCCTGGTGCCGCGACCACGGAGCCATCTTTATCGAGGAAGACCAAAAGCTCGTCGCCACCTGCTGGCAATACAACGCTTGGGGCCAAAAATATCCCCCCTGGGACCGCGACCAGCAAGTAGCCAGGCAAATGGCAGCCATTTTAGGCGTTCCCCGTCTCACGTTTGACCTGGTGTTGGAGGGAGGAGCGATTGAATCCAACGGCCAGGGAACCTTGCTGGCGTCTCGGTCCTGTTTGCTCCATCCCCAGCGCAATCCTGGGTTAACCACCGCCCAGTGGGACGCGATTTTTCGGGAAGTTTTTGGGGCGGCGCAGGTGATTTGGCTAGAGGTCGAAATTCAAGGCGATGACACCGATGGCCATGTGGATGTCACAACCCGTTTTGTTGCGCCCGATACGCTGGTGGTCGCGCGCGAAGCCAATCCCGGTGACCCCAACTACCCAGCGCTGGAGGCGAATTGGCAACAGCTGCAGGCCATTGCTGCCACCCAGGGCTGGCAACTCATCGCCTTACCCATGCCCCAGCCGGTATGCCAGCGCGGCCAGCGGTTACCCGCCAGCTACGCCAATTTCTACATCGGGAACCAGGTGGTGCTCGTTCCCACGTTTGCTGACCCCCAGGATGAGGTTGCCCTGACGCTCCTGCAAAAGTGCTTTCCCGAGCGGCGCGTCGTGGGCATTGATAGCCGGGCCATTATTGAAGGCTTGGGCGGGCTGCACTGTTTGACCCAACCGGTACCAGCGCTTTAGGTGACGCGACCATCCGGCATGGTGGTGTGGCGCAAAATCGCACCATTGAGATTGGCTCCCCCAATGTCGGCTCGGGCTAGGTTGGCGTGGCTCAGGTCGGCATCCCGCAAGTCCGCCTTGGTGAGATAGGCTTCGTGAAGTACTGCGTGGGTCAAACGGGCCTGGCACAGGTTCGTCAGGGTGAGGTCGGCGCGGGCGCATTTGGCTTCATCCATCTGGCAGCGCAGGAAAATGGCTTTGCTGGCCTTGGCTTCGGTTAAATTGGCCTGCTGGAATTGCGCGTCGGTGCAATCAGTTTCCAGTAGTACAGCTCGCACCAGTTGCGCCAGGTTCAGTTGGGTTCGATGCAGGATGGCTTGGCTCAGGTCCGCTTCGTTGAGATTGGCTTCATCCAAGATGGCATGGCTGAGGTTGGCATTCGCCAGGTGACAGTTTTGCAATTTCGCTCCCCTGAGATTGGCCCGGCGCAAGTCCGCCCAGCACAAATCCGCCCCCCGCAAATCCGCTCCCTGTAAATCCGCGCCCTGCAAATCTGCCCGGCGGAGGTTCACCCGCTCGCTACCGCCTTTGGCGGCTTTGCCCAAATTGGCATTCCGTAGGCAAGCCCCGCGCAACGTGGCACTGGAGAGATTGGCGCCCTGAAGATTGGCTTCCACCAGGCTGGCGTCTAGGAAATTGGCAAAGATGGCGTGGGCGCGGGAGAGATTGGCCCGGTACAAGACACTGCCATGCAACTGGGCGGCGTTCAGGTCGCTGGCCGAGAGATTGGCTTGCGAGAGATAGGCGCCGCTGAGGTTGGCCTGGTTGAGTTTGGCTTCCTGAAAATTCACCCGGCTGAGATAGGCAAAGACAAACTCGGCGCTGTGTAAATCGCAACGAGACAAGTTCACATTAATTAAATCCGCTCGGTTTAGCCGAACGCCCCGCAGGTCTTGCCCTGAAAAGTCGCTCTCTCCCTGGCTGTAGCGCTGGAGCAGTTCGGCGGCATCCATCGTCACGCCCCCCCTTGGTCTAACCGGTCAAGAATCTGGGTCAACCGGTTGGCAACGGCTTGCACCTGGCCGACAAACTCTCGCAGGTAACGGTAACGCAGCGAAGGCGGTAAATCACGGGCGACCGCTTCCAAATCCCCCTCCAACTGGCGAAAGACCTGCTCGATATGGGCCATGACCTGCTCCACCGCCGTGGATACTCGCTGGCGCAACACCACTTCCGTCGAAAGTTCCTGCCGTAACAAGTCGCTCACCCGTTCCACTGCTGGCGCGTCCGGTTCCGTGACCACTGGCGCGATGACCGGTTCGGGGGACATCTCCGGCTCAGGGCCGATGACCACCACCGGTTCCGGAGGCGACTCCACCGGCGGACTTGGTTGCACATCGGCAATGGTGGGGCGTTTTTGCAACCGTTGATACACGGGCTGGAGCACTTCTCGCAGCGTCCCAGCCACCTGTTGATATTCCTCCGGTTCTTCCAATTGTTCCGCAGTAGTCTCTAGGCGCTGGCATAGCTCGTCGTAATCGGGAAACGCCAACAACAGGTCCCGCAGCAGCCGTTCCAGCTCCAACCCCTTGACCATCAGCCAGGGAGCTGTCAGCAACATGTCGCCCTGGCGCAACACTCGGGCCACCAAGATTTTTAAGCGCAAGGGGTTGGTGCGGTTGAACAGTTCCAGGCGCAGGTCAAACCACTCTTGGGGCGGCAGAATCGCTGCTTGGTCCGGGGGTGTCTGGGTGCGCAACCACTCGGTAGGGTCTTCATCGGGGTAAAGGGCGGCCATCGCCCGCAGGATGGTTTCCGCCACCGCCATGTACTCCACCGGCTTATTCAAGTTGCGCACCAGATTTTCCAAGGTGGGTCGCAACTCCCGCATCGTGGGCCGCACCTCGAGGGTCTTGACCAGCAGGTCCCGCAGGTCCACCGCCGCCAACCGCTCCGGCTCGGTCTCCCACGTCCCAGTGCAGGCGAAAATCAATAACTTTTTAATCCGCAGGTAATGTGGGCTTTGCTCCAACTGGGCGCTGACGCTGGCAATCGTCGCCTCTTCGGTCAGGGTCATCGCTGTCCTCCGCCCCTACTCTTAGATAACTTTACCGCGAGGCTTCCGGCTGGCGTTGCTGCAACTGTTGCCGCCCCTGCTGCACCCGCTGGAGATTTTCGCCTAGCACCTGCTCTAGCAACGTCAACACCTGCTGGGCGTAGGTTTGCGCGCCCTGGATCAACTGTTGCCGTTCCGCCTCCGCCTGTTGCCGTTGCCGCGCTAATTCCTCCTGGGTTTGCTGGCGCAGGTGTTGCAACTCGGCAATCGTACTCTGGCGGAGCGCTGCGCATTCCTGCTGCACCTGATGCCGGAGACGCTGGGCCTCCTGTTGAGCCTGTTGCAGGATCACGTGCTGGTCCAGTAACCGCGCCGCCTGCTGCTCAGCTTGCAGGACAATCTGCTGGGCCTGGGTCTGGGCGTGGCGCAAGATCTGCTCCCGCTGCTGCAACACCTGCTCCGCTTCGACCACCAACGCCGGTAAGTTGTGGCGGATGTGGTCTAGCTGGGCAAAAATCATCTGCTCGTTCACCAGAAGCCGGCCACTCAGGGGCACGCGCGGGCTGTCGGCCACCAGGATTTCCTCCAGGCGGTCCAGTTCCTGGCGCAGGTGCAGGGTGGCCAATTGGGTCACGTCGCTGACATGCGAGGTCGGAAGCATTGTTCAATCTCCGCAACAAGGGATGGGGGTACCAGATGGTCAATACTGCCGCCGAAGCGAGCAATTTCCTTGACCACGCTACTACTTAAAAAACTGTACTCAGTGGTGGTAGTGAGAAACACGGTTTCAATCTCGGGAGCCAGGGAGCGGTTGGTGTGGGCCATCTGCAACTCGTACTCAAAGTCCGACAGCACCCGCAACCCCCGCAAGATTACCCGTGCCTGGCGCCGGCGAGCATAGGCCACCGTCAAGCCATCGAAGCTGTCCACCTCCACGTTGGGCAAATGGGCCGTCGCCTGCTTGATCTGCCGCACCCGCTGGGCGACCGGAAATAGAGGCGTTTTGCTGGGATTGGCCAGCACCGCGACAATCACCCGACTGAACAACCGGCTCCCCCGCTCGATGATGTCCAGATGACCCAGGGTAATAGGGTCAAAACTACCAGGGTAAACCGCAATCGCCAAGCCATCGCCAGCCATATACTCCTGTTAGCTTAACATTCCACTGCGCCCACAACCAAGCCGTTTTTTTCTAGTCCAAGGAAACAGGTTCCCGCTGGAATTGGATGCGCGGGTCCGCCCATTGCAGGAGTAGATCCGCCAGTAAATTGCCCACGATCAACATCACTGACCCCAGCATCAAACTGGCCATCACCAAGTACAGGTCCTGGGCGGTTACCGCCTGCAAAATCAAGCGTCCCAACCCCGGCCAATTGAAGAAATATTCCGAGATAAACGCCCCGCTCAACAGGGTAGCGAATTCAAACCCCAGCAGGGTAATCAAGGGATTAATGGCATTGCGCAGCGCATGGACGTAGATCACCCGCGTTTCCGGCAACCCCTTGGCCCTGGCCGTGCGGATATATTCCTGGCGCAACACGTCCAGCAAGTTTCCTCGCATCAAGCGTTGCAACCCGGCAAAACTGATAATCGTCAACGTCAACGCCGGCAAGCACAAGTGCCACAGCACATCCAATATCTTTCCCAACAACGTTAAATCCTCAAAATCCAGGCTTGTCATATCCCCGACCGGAAACCAGCCCGTGCGCTGGGCGATAAACAGCAGGATTAAACCGGCGATAAAACTGGGAAATCCCTGGGCGATATAACTCACTCCCTGCAGCAAATAATCCAACCGCCGGTTCTGGTTGACCGCCGCCACAATCCCCAAGGGAATCGCCAGGCCCCAGGTCAAGACCAGCGATGCGACTGCCAGGAGCAGTGTAGCTGGCACCCGTTCCCAGAGCAACAGGGCCACCGGTCGCCGATAGACAAAACTCTCCCCAAAATTGCCCCGCAACACCTGAGACAACCACAGAAAATACTGTTCCACCGGCGGTTTATCCAACCCAAATTGCTGGCGCAGGGCCTCCACCGTTTCCGCGGAAATCGTCGGGTTCTGCTGCAGTGTATTCAAATAATCCCCCGGCGCCAGTTGCATGATGGCAAACGACAGCGCCGACGCCAACCACAGGGTCAATAGAGCTTGCAACAGCCGCTTGAACCAATAGCTACCCAGCAGTCGCGTAACCAGGCGTTTCATCCCTTACTCGTAGGTCACCAAGGTTTCGATCACCGTGTCTGGCAAGCGTTTCCGTCCGCCCAGATAGGCCAACTCGATGATGAACCCAAACCCGATGAGTTCCCCTTGGGCCTGTTGCACCAGTTCGCCGACGGCTCGGGCGGTTCCGCCGGTTGCCAGCAAATCATCCACCACCAGCACCCGCTGCCCTGGCTGAATCCCGTCCTGATGAATTTCCAACTGGTCCGTTCCGTACTCTAGAGCGTATTCCCGCCGATGGACCGGCCCCGGTAATTTTCCCGGCTTGCGCACCGGCACAAAACCACATCCCAGCGCATAGGCCAACGGCACGCCAAAAATAAACCCCCGCGATTCCGGCCCAACAATGACATCAACCTGATGGTCGCGAAACCGCCGTGCCAACTCGTCAATCGTGTAACGCAATCCTTCGGGGTGTGCCAGTAGCGTGGTGATGTCGCGGAATAGAATGCCTGGCTGGGGAAAATCGGGAATTTCACGAATCAGGGCCTTCAAATCCATACCGCACTACCCGAGGGCCACCGGTTTTTATTATGCCGGATTTGACGGCGGGGGATGTTGCGCCAGCACCTTTTTCAGGTAGCGACCGGTGTGGGAATGGGGATTGTCCGCCACCTGTTCGGGCGTCCCCGTGGCCACAATTTCCCCACCCCGTTCACCTCCTTCCGGCCCCAAATCAATCACCCAATCACAACAGCGAATCACATCCAAATTGTGCTCAATCACCAGCACCGTATTTCCCTTGTCCACCAGCCGCTGGATGATGTCCAACAGGCGATGCACGTCATAAAACGATAAACCGGTGGTGGGTTCATCAATCAGGTAAAGCGTTTTACCCGTCGCCCGGCGGGACAGCTCGGTAGCCAGTTTAATCCGCTGCGCTTCCCCTCCCGACAGCGTAGGTGCCGTTTGCCCCAGGCGAATATACCCTAGCCCCACATCCACCAGCGTTTGCAGGCGGCTGACCGCCTGGGGAATTGCCGCAAAAAACTCGCAGGCCTCCTCCACTGTCATATCCAGCACGTCGGCAATGGATTTGCCCTTGTATTTCACCTCCAGCGTCTCGCGGCTATAGCGTTTGCCCTGGCACACCTCGCACTGCACATAGACATTGGGCAAAAAATTCATCTCAATTACATTCACCCCTTGGCCGCCGCAGGCTTCGCAGCGCCCCCCTTTGACATTGAAGGAAAAATGGCCCGCCTTGTAACCCCTGGCTTTAGCCGCTGGCGTCTCGGCAAAAATGGCTCGGATCACGTCAAACGCCCCCGTGTAGGTGGCCGGATTGGAACGGGGGGTGCGCCCAATCGGGGATTGGTCAATCACAATGACCTTATCCAGCGCTTCCAGGCCCTCAATCGCTCGCAGTTCCGATGGAAAGGGAATTTTGTGCCCGAAATGGTGCGCCAGCGCCGGATAGAGCAACTCGTTGATCAGGGTGGATTTGCCCGACCCCGACACCCCCGTCACACACACAAACATCCCGAGGGGAATCTCCACATCAATATGTTTGAGATTGTGGCGATGGGCGTCGAGTAATCGCAGGGTTTTGCCATTGCCAGGCCGTCGTCGGGCGGGTGTGACAATTTCTTTGCGGCCCGATAAATAGGCACCCGTGATGGACTCAGGATGGTTCAGAATGTCTTCCAACTTGCCTTGAGCGACAATGCGCCCGCCGTGGACCCCCGCGCCTGGGCCAATATCCACGATGTGGTCGGCACTGCGAATCGTCTCCTCGTCGTGCTCCACCACGATCAACGTATTGCCCAAATCCCGCAGGCGTTTGAGGGTGGCCAATAGCCGGCTGTTGTCCCGCTGGTGCAAGCCGATGCTCGGCTCATCCAACACGTACAAAACGCCGGTCAGTCCTGAGCCGATTTGAGTCGCCAGGCGGATGCGCTGGGCTTCCCCACCGGAAAGGGTCATGGCTGGGCGGTCCAGCGTTAAATAGTCCAGCCCCACGTCCACCAAAAACTGCAACCGCGCCCGGATTTCCTTAAGCACCAGATGGGCAATTTGGGCCTGGCGGGGCGTCAGTTCCAAGCGGTCGAGACGCTGCAGACATTCCTGTACCGAAACGCTGGTGAAATCGGTGATGCGGTAGCCGCCAACTCGCACCGCTAGCGCTTCCGGTTTCAAACGGGTTCCCAGGCACGTAGGGCAGAGAGCATCGAACCGGTACTGGTCTAACTTTTGCTGCACCAATTCTGACGTCGTTTCCCGATACTGGCGTTCCAAGATGTTTAACACCCCTTCGTATTTTTTCCAGTAGCCCTGCCGTGAGCCGCCTATCCAGATGGGTTCCGGCGCGCCATGCAGGATGATGTCCTGCTGTGCTGGCGTGAGCTTGTACCAGGGGGTCGCCAAATCAAAGCCGTAGGTTTTCCCCAAACTGTCCAACAGCCCCAAGTAATAGTCATGGGGCTTATCCGACCAGGGAGCAATCGCTTGATAAAGGGGCAATTTGGGATTGGGCACGACCAGTTCTGGGCTAAAGCGGCGCAAAAACCCCAAACCATGACATTCAGGACAGGCGCCATAGGGAGAATTAAAGGAAAATAAACGGGGCGACAACTCTGACATGACAGCCCCATGTTCAGGACAAGCAAATTTTTCTGAAAACACCCAATCGCGCCAGGTTTCCCCCTGCTGAATACTGGCAATCACCACCCCTTCGCCGTGCTGCAAACACGTTGTCAACGAATCCACCAAACGGCTGTGCAAATCCGGTTTGATGACCAAACGGTCTACCACGATTTCGATGCGATGGTTGTGGTTTTTATCCAGGGGCGGCACCTCGCTCAAGCTATAGACCGTGCCATTCACCCGCACCCGTGCAAATCCCTGCTGGGCAATATGGGCCAAGATTTTTTGGTGGGTTCCTTTTTTGCCCCTGACCACCGGCGCCAGGAGCTGGAAACGGGTTCCGGCGGGCAAGCTGAGAATCTGGTCGGCGATTTGGTCCACCGTTTGCGGGCTAATGTTGTGGTCGCAAATGGGGCAATGGGGCACACCGGCGCGCCCAAATAACAGGCGAAAATAATCGTAAATTTCTGTGACCGTTCCCACCGTCGAGCGGGGGTTGTGGGACGTGGATTTTTGGTCAATGGAAATCGCTGGACTCAATCCTTCAATCGCATCCACATCCGGCTTGTCCAGTTGACCCACAAACTGGCGGGCATAGGCGCTCAGGGACTCTACGTAGCGCCGCTGTCCTTCGGCAAAAATCGTGTCGAAGGCCAACGAAGATTTACCCGACCCCGATACCCCCGTAAACACAATCAACTGGTTGCGGGGCAATTCCAGGTCAATATTTTTGAGATTGTGCTGGCGGGCACCGCGAATCCGAATGACCTCGCCGCTACCGGATGCCATGGCAATGCTCGGCTAGGCCCCCAGGAGCCTAAACAGCACCCCATTCAGCACGGTCAACAGGATGGGGCCGACCAGCGCACTCACCCAACTGTCCAGCCGAAAGCCTTTCACTAGCGATGCAGCCAGGGCGAAAATCAGAGCGTTAATCACCAACGTAAACAGCCCCAGCGTCAGGAGATTCAGGGGCAACGTCAGCAGCAGCAACACCGGTCGCACCAAGGCGTTGAGCAGCCCCAGCACCAACGCGGTCCACAGCGCCGTGCCAAATCCCTGCAGCCGAATCCCCAGCGGCAACCGCGAGAGAATCCACAAACTCAGGGCATTGACCACCCAGGTCACCAGCAACTTGGTCAACATGGCGTTTCGGCGTCCTCGGAACGATGGTGCGCAATGAGCAATTCCCGCAAGTAGGCCCTGGCCTGCTCCCGACTTTCATTATACAGAGCCAAAAAACGAGCCTTTTTCTCCGGCGTGTTCAGCAAGTCACAATTGGCCCGCGCAATCGCTTCACCCGCCCACTGAATCGCCCCTTCCCCAGAGTAAAACTGGCTGCGGACGGACTCCACACATTCTTCGCGCGTCGGTTTGCGGTGAAAGACGCGGGTGTGGTTCGCCATGCGCAGGGCGTCCCGTTCCGGGTCAATCCGCCAGTTGCCCTGCTCGTCCTGTTGCCAGAGATTGGCCTTGGCGTAGGCCGCCTCCTGGTCTTCAGCGGCAAATTGCCGCATGCCCGCCGAGCGCCGGATATTGCCCGCCACAATCGTAGCCGCCGCCTCATCAATCAACAAACAACACTCTAAGGGCGTCAACCGCCGACCGACGGCCTTGTTCAGAATCCGCGCCACCCGGGGAAACAAGGGCGGCAACAGAGCCGGATTGGCAATCCCGCCGAACCCTTTGAGCACTTCCCCCTTGGGCCGCACATGGCCCACATCCACGGTGACCGTCCACACACCCCCGTCTACTGGTTCGCTGGCCAGTTCCAGCAGGCTTTGATACGCCCGCACCCAACCTTGCCGTGAATCTCCCACCCAAATCGTTACCTGGGTGCCCTGGCGTTCGATGCGGGTCTCCTGCCAGCGTTGCTCCGGCGGCACATCCCCCGGCTGCCCGACGACTTGCACCTCCAAACGGGTTACAATCGGCGGCAACTGGTTGACGTATTGGGGTTCCAGCACCGCGCCCGTCCCCGAACCTTGCATCGCCAGGTCCATCATCAGGCCAAAACCGCGCCAGTCCACAATCCGCTGCGACGTGCAGTTATAGGCTCCCGAGAAGTTTTCTGGCCGGTGAATCCAGTCGGTGCCCCCCACCCATAGCCAGCGGCCTGAAGTCAGCGCCTTCAGCGTTTGCTGCATTTCCATCACCAGCGCTTTTTCTTCGGGGGTGAAGCGCCCCAGGACGGCCAAATCCTCCACCGTGCGCTGGCACACCTGCGCCCAGGATTCCCGTTGTCCGTTGACCCGGCGGCTGTAGGTGCGGAAAAAGACAGGGTAGGCACAGGGCGCTTGCAGCGATAGTTCGGGATGCGTCATGGGCCATCGGTCAGGAAAAACCTCACCAGCACTATAGCGCATCGCCTGGTCCGGCAAAGCAGTCCGCCCACTCCTTAGCATAAAAAATGCAGCGCTCGTGTATTTTAGAGAAATTAGCCCTTGCGATGGACTCCATGACCGGCGAATCCTATCTCAACCATCCCAACTTTGGCCTGCTCTACCGGATTTGCCGCCTGGGAGATGGAAGTGAACTGTACATAACCCTGTACGCCCATCGCCTGTTTTTTCACGTGCGGTACCAGGGCGACCAGCTTGAAATCGAACCGGTGAGCCGTCATCAAGCCAAGATGCTCTTGGAAATGCACTTGCGCGACCTGCGACGCCTGGGCAAACACCAGGAGTACCAGAAACTCCAGCAGTGGGAAAAAGGGCTGTGATCTCCGAACAACAGCTTGCCCAGAACTGGGAGCGCCTGCGCCGCCAGATTCCTTCCCACGTGCGAGTGGTGGCTGTGACCAAACAGGTGCCGGTGGAGTTAGTGCGCCACGCCTATCATCTGGGGTTACGCGACTTTGGGGAAAACCGCATCCAGGAGGCCGTGCCCAAAATCCAAGCGCTCCAGGATCTACCCGACATTACCTGGCATTTCATTGGTCATTTACAAAGCAACAAAGCCCGCCAAGCGCTGACCTACTTCTCCTGGATTCACAGCGTGGACGACCTGGCCCTGGCGCAACGGCTCGACCACCTCAATCAAACCCTGCAGCGCCCCGTCCAGTTGCTCCTGCAGGTGAAACTCCGTCCCGACCCCAACAAGTACGGCTGGACTGTGCCTGCATTGCTCCAAGCGTTACCAGCGTTGGCCCAATTGCGCCACGTACGCATCAAGGGGTTAATGACCATTGCACCCTTGGGTTTATCGCCGGTGGAACTCCAAATGCTGTTTTCAGAACTGGTGGCGCTGGGCCATCAAATTAGCAGCCAATTGCCTCTCCAGGAATACTCGATGGGCATGTCCGATGATTATCCCTACGCGATAGCCGCTGGCGCAACCATGGTCCGTTTGGGACGCTGCTTGTTTGGCGAACGCCCCCAGCAAACCCGTTAAAAACTTGTGAAAATCCCCCGCGCTATCCGAGAACGCTCCCTATAATGACTCGAAACCGGTGAGCTTGGGCGCGTCCATGGGCAAAATCAACAAAATAAAAGGGTGGTGGATATTGATTTTGACGAAAAAAAGGGTTACGGTTCAGGTATCATCCCTTGTATTAAAGTACATTGGTAGGCCAACACCTGGCCAATCACCTGCAAGGGTGACCGGTCAAGGTTTGATGATGCACAGGCTCTACCAATGGCTGACAAACGCTTTGCCTCCTCAACACCTGGTTGATGCTTTAATGTCTACCTATACGCCTGTAGCGGGAGTACACATCCCATGCAACTGCTAAAACGCTTGCGGGAATGGATCAGCCTGGGAGAACCGGTGGAGTACGACTACGACCCCGGTCAATCTCAGAGCGCTCCTACACCCATGACGCCACCAACGACCGAGTACCGGGACGCCCCGCGCCGACGGGAACGTTCGCCGGTGACCACTACCCCAGAACCCTCTACCTCCCGAACGCCGATGAACAACGTGATTGGTTTGCCGACGGCCCACAACCAGCCCTTTGAGGTGGTAGTGATGGAGCCGCGTTCGTTTGAGGAAATGCCCCAGGCGATTCAAGCCCTGCGGGAGCGGAAATCGGTGGTGCTCAACGTCACGCTGATGGAACCGGAGCTGGCCCAGCGGGCGGTGGACTTTGTCGCCGGCGGCACCTATGCCATTGATGGGCACCAGGAGCGACTGGGGGAGAGCATTTTTCTCTTCACGCCCAGCGGGGTGCAGGTGACCACGCGGACCTCGATTCCCAATCCGACGCCCCTGGAGGCGCCCAGTTCTCTGCGCAACACGCCGCCGATTTGGACGCCAGAGTCCATGCCGGCCTACTTGGCTCAGTAGGGGATGACCAACCGGTTGGGCATCATTGGCGGGGGCGCTTTGGCCGAAGCCCTCGTCCAGGGTTGGTTGTCGGAAAAATTGCTTGCCCCTGGGGAAGTGGTCGTTAGCCATCCCCGTTTGGAACGGCGACGGTACTGGCAGGAGACCTATGGAGTGGCGGTCAGCAGTGAAAATCGGGTCGCCGCCGCTGCTAGCGAAGGGGTACTTGTCGCGGTGAAACCTCATCAGTTCAGCCAAATTGCGCCAGCCCTTCGTCACGCCCAACCGCAAGCAGTCCTAGTGTCGGTGCTGGCGGGAGTGGCTCTCGTGACTTTAGAGCAAGCTGTGCCGGAAGCGGCTTGGGTGCGCGCGATGCCTAACGCGCCGGTGCGAGTGCGGGCGGGAATCACGGCGGTGGCTTGGGGACAGCAGGTGAATGAAGAGCAAAAAGCGTGGGTGGAGCGACTGTTTCGCGCTGTCGGCCAGGTGGTGACGGTGCCAGAAACCTACATGAATGCCGTGACGGCCCTAGCCGGCTCAGGACCGGCCTACGTGGCGGTGCTGGTGGAGGGATTGATTGACGGCGGCGTGCTGGTGGGCTTACCCCGCGCATTGGCCACCCAGTTGGCGGTGCAGACGGTTGCTGGGACCGTGGCGCTGCTCCAGCAGCAGGACATCACGCCAGCGGAGCTGAAGGCCCAAGTGATGAGTCCAGCAGGAACCACGGCAGCCGGTCTGTTGTGTTTGGAATCCCAGGGTGTGCGGGGGCTTTTGATGCAGACGGTGCAGGCGGCCTACCAGCGGGCCCAAACCCTTTAGCCCATTTTTTCCAGCATTTGCTCCCGCTGTTGCTGAATCTGGCTGGCTTGAGGTTGCAGCGCTAGGGCCTTCTCAAAACAGGTCAGGGCGTCGTTGTAGCGCTGGCCATAGCTGAAGGCCACCCCCAAGTGATACCACACTTCCCAGGCGTCCGGTTGCTTTTGACTAGCCTGTTGCAAGTAAGCCACGGCATGGTCCCATCGCCCCAAGCGTTGCCAAACCCGCCCAAGCAGCAGGCAATCCTGAGCGCTCAAGGTGGGTTGGTCTGGCCGGAATTGCTCAAGCTGCTGGGATAAGTCTGCGGGCAACTCAAGACTCTCCTGGGCGAGCCACTGGCGCAGGCGTTCCAGCGGTGATGGCGTGGGTGGGACGGCAGTCAGGGGTTCGGTCACCTCCAGAGCGTGCAGCCGCTTTTGCCACTCCTGCTCCAGGGCTTGGCGGCTCTGGGCGGCGAGGGCGGCCAGCGTGAGCTGGTAGTGAGTCAGTTGCTGGGCCAACACCTCCGCCACGATGGTTTCTGCTTGGGTGCGCATGGGTTGTCGGGCTTGGTCAGCGGCCATTTGAACCAATTGCTGGAGAATGCTGCGGCGCAACCACCACAATCCCATGCCTGTCGCCACTAGCAACAGCACCAGCACCAGCAGCAAGAGATTCAACAGCAAGGTCGTGTGGCGAAAAGCCCGGTCCACTTCCATCTGCACCACCTCTTGCCAGGGCCGGTAAGCCGACGGTTCACCTCGATTCCCCCCACCACCGCCGCCTTGGGCTAGTACCGGTTGCATCGCCAGGAGCAGTCCCAATCCCAGCCAAACCCAGCGCGCCATAGTCATTCCCACCTTTTCTCTCCATCTTAACGCCCGCTGCAGGGGCCAAAGAGACGGATTAAAATGCGAGAAGACAGTCTTGATGGCCCGCCATGTCCCTTTGCCCAGTCCCTCTTGAGCAACAGCCACTTCAGGAATATCGAACTCTGCGGGATTCCTGGTTTTATTGCTGGCCGGCCTTGAGTTGGGGGGCCTATGTGCGGCGACTCCTGGCAGCGGCGGGGTTAGGGGCGCTTGTGGCACTGCCGGTGGCGGCAGCCAGCTTTGACCCCTGGCGACAACCGTGGCTGTTTGGTTGCGCTTCGGTCGCGGGCGCGGGTCTCCTGCCGAGTTTTTTGCTGTTGCGGCTGTACCTGGGATGGCGATATGTCCAGCAACGCTTGGCCAGTCGTACCATCGTGTACGAGGAATCTGGCTGGTATGATGGACGAACGTGGGAAAAACCCCCGACGCTGTTGGCGCAGGAACGACTGGTGAGCATCTATGAGGTGGGACCCCTGCTGCGGCGATTGCGGTGGAGTCTCGCGGGTGTAGCCCTGCTGTACGCCGTGCTTATGGGATTGGGGTGGCTGTGGCGGTAGCGCGGGGAAAACGCACCCAGGCGGAACCCCTCACCGTGCATCTGTTGCGGGAGGGCATTCCCGAGTCATTGCACTATGTCCACGCCGCCTTGGCCGATGAACGAGGACGGTTGTTGGCGGTCGCCGGGGATGGGGAAACGACAACCTTTGCCCGCAGTAGCCTCAAACCCTTCCAAGCGCTGGCGGTCGTCACCACCGGGACACTCGAGCACTTTCACCTGGGAGAACGGGATTTGGCGGTTATTTGCAGTTCGCATCAGGGGCAGGTAGCTGCTACCCGCCAGGTGTTTCGCATCCTCTGGCAGGCGGATATTGACCCGGCAGAACTCCAGTGCCCCGTGCCCCCTGGCAAACGCAGTGCATTGGAGCATGGCTGTTCTGGTAAACACGCGGGGATGTTAGCCGTATGCGCTCGCTATGATTGGCCCCGTCACACCTATCTCCAGCGGCAACACCCGGTGCAGGAGTTGATTCTCCGCCAGGTGGGCGAGCTACTGGGCGTACCCGGCGCTGAATTCATTGCCGTGCATGACGACTGCGGCGCACCCACCTATCTTTTGCAACTCCATCAACTGGCCGCCCTGTACAGTCGTTTGGCGACGGGACAACACCTGGGACTGGCGCAGATCAGCCGGGCGATGACCCAACATGCGGAATTGGTGGCGGGTGTTGGCCATTTCGACACCGAACTCATGCTGGCGACCCAGGGAACCCTTGTAAGCAAGGCCGGGGCTGAAGGGGTGCAGTGTCTCGCGCATCTGGAAACGGGGATGGGCTTGGCGATTCGAGTGCTAGACGGCGCGAAACGCGCCAAATATGCCACCGCCATTCATCTCCTGCACCAGTTGGGTTGGATTTCCCCAAGCATCCGTGAGCGCCTAGCAGAACAGTTCGTCCAATTGGGGCCCTACGTGCGGCTAGAGGTGCAGGGGGAATTGTCCTTGCTGTAACGAACTTGTCAGTACCCGAGAAATTGCGTTATGATACATATCTGCACCGCGGGGTAGAGCAGCCTGGTAGCTCGTTGGGCTCATAACCCAAAGGTCACTGGTTCAAATCCAGTCCCCGCAATTTCAGCCACACTAAGCTCATGTCGTAGGGTTCCAAGTAGGGGGGAGGTGCAACGAGCGTCCCCGTGGCGCCACCCAAGCTGAGCAGTGGGACCCCAGCCAACTCCCAGGGAAATCGCGTAACTTGGATCGTAGAGACAACCGTGCCTCTGTTTTTATCCGCTGGTTTAACCATTGCCCTGGTGTTCCTCGCTCAGCGTTTATCCCTGGGACGTCCCACAATGAAATTCCCTGCTTTTCGCAATCGGGTTGAGGCGGGTCGCCAACTGGCCCACCGGCTGGAGCATTATGCGCGTCATTCCAACGGTATTGTGCTGGCATTGCCCCGAGGTGGTGTCCCCATCGGCGCGGAAATCGCTCGTTATCTCCATCTACCGCTGGAGGTACTGGTGGTGCGCAAGCTGGGTGTCCCTCGGCAGCCGGAACTGGCGATGGGCGCTATTGGGGGCGGAGAGGTTGTCCTATGGCAAGCGCTGATTAATGCCCTGGGAATTACAGACGAAGAAATCAGAGCGGTGATTGCGCGGGAAAGGCAAGAAGTGGACCGGCGAGAACAGCGCTACCGGGCTGGTCGCCCCCCCCTTGCGTTGCACAACCGGGTGGTCATCCTCACCGATGATGGCGTGGCCACTGGCGCCACCATGCTCGTTGCTGTGCGCGTTGTCCGCCGGCATCAACCGGAGCGTATTGTGGTTGCTGCACCCGTCATTGCCCTAGAGAGCCTGGCGACGTTGCGGCAGGAAGCGGATGAAGTGGTTTATCTGGTCGCCCCTTTAGAGCTAGACGGCATCGGCCTCTGGTACGAGGACTTCCGGCAATTGACCGATGAGGAGGTACTCAAAACCCTAGAATGTCTGGGTGACCGTGACAGTCCGGTGGAGCAGGGTTAGCAGTGGCCTTTGCCAAGACCCCTGTAGCTAAACCACCTTAGATTGTCATCAAAAGAAACCGAGCTTTGCCCTGCGACTGATATAGCTAAGTCATCTATGCTTGTCATGTCTCAGGGTCGCAGGGCGTAGCCCCGTCTTGGGTTTTCCTGTCATCTTCTTGGCCAACCCAAGCAGCTCAGCTATCGCCTAAGCACACAATGTTTGGCATGAGCAGCAACTGGAAACCTTAACGTTTTCGCCTTGCCTGCTGCTTAAGCATGCCAACCTAGCCGTTACTTCGGCAACACCACCCGGTCGATCACATGGATCACCCCGTTGCTGGCGGGAATGTCCGTCTTGATGATGCGAGCGTTGTCCACTCGGGGTTGGCCCATGAGACTCACCGTGAGCGATTGCCCCTGCACCGTTTTGAGCGGCCCCGCCTTCAGGTCTTTAGACGTAACCCGCCCCGGCACCACGTGATAGGTCAAAATTGCCCGTAGCCTGTCCCGGTTTTCCGGTTTAAGCAGACTCTCCAACGTCCCCTTGGGCAACGCGGCGAAGGCTTCATCCGTCGGTGCAAATACAGTAAACGGCCCAGGACCGGATAACACGTCCACCAATCCTGCTGCCTGCACCGCCTGCACCAAAGTCTTGAACTGACCCGCCTGCTGCGCCACTTGCACAATTGTCCCTTGAGTCGCCGCTTGTTGGCCAGGATTGCCTGTCGCCACAACCGACGTTTTCCCTAGCTGGCCGCCAGCATTACCAGCCACAACTGGCCCAGCCTGTCCCATACTTAACCCGAGCGCAACAGCCAATACAGGCCACAACTTCCACATAAACCCAACCTCCAACGCCACTAATGTAAACGAATATGTAGATTCATCCAGTTTTATTACGGCGTTGGTCGGTGTCTGGTTTGCCTTAGGCGCTAGGATTTTGCAATTCGGCGAGGGCGTCAAGGGCGTGGGTCGCATACATCAGAGCCGGGCCGCCGCCCATCATCACTGCAACACTCAAGGTTTCCATAATTTCCTGCGCCGTCGCGCCCGCCTGCAATGCCGCCCGCGTGTGAAACCCGATACAGCCGTCGCACCGCAGTACCACGCCAATGGCCAGGGCCATCAGTTCCTTGGTTTTGGTGTCGAGAGCGCCAGGGGTCGAAGCCGACTTGCTCAGGGCATAAAACGCCTTCATGGTTTCGGGTACCGCTTGAGACAGTTGTCCCGTCCCCCGTTTAATCCGCTCCATTTCCTGCTGAAACGTGCTCATGGCATCCCCTGTCAGTCGGCAACGAATTGGCCTAGAAAACCGGTAAAGATGCGAGTGCCGTCTTTCAAAACATGCACTTCCGCCTGGTTACTGGCCCAGTCCAGCCGGTTTTGGAGCGCTGGGTTGAACACATGCACCCGCTGGTTCCGTGACGACACTAGGGAATGGGGGTCGTTGACCGCCAGGGACGCCACGTAGGGACCATCTACCAAGATATCGAGCTGGGAAAGTAAATCAGCAGCGCCCGGTGGGGCTTGGGGGCTTTGCAACTCGGCGAGGGTGTAACCGCTAAAGGACATGACATTGCGACCGGCGGCTTTCACAGCCCGAGCGACCTGAGCCAAGGCCACTGCCTGGAGAAACGGCTCGCCACCGGAAAAGGTCACCCCTTCATCGTCGGGGTCGGCCAAAATCCAGTCCACCAGTTCTGGCACCGGCACCAGCTCGCGAATTTCCCAGGCCCAGGATTGGGGGTTAAAACAGCCCGGACAAGCGCGGTAACACCCCTGCACCCAAACTACCGCGCGTCGCCCTGGCCCGTTCACTTCCGAGCCATGCACCCGCCCCATGAGATTCACATAACCTGCGGGAATTTCCATCACCAAGTTGCCGAATCCTTCCCTTTCTCACCTTAGCAATCCGGCCAACCCAACCCTGGCTTTTTTGGCAATCTCTTAACTTCTACACCGACAGATAGCGTTGGATAATTTCAGCCGTTAGTTCACTCGTGGGTCCCGCCGCCACAATCCCCCCTTTCTGCATGGCGTAGTAGAAATCCGCCTGCTTCACAAAATGCAAATGCTGTTCCACCAGCAAAACGCCAATGCCGCGGGTGCTGACAATTTGCCGGACTGCCGCTTCGATTTCCAACACAATTGAAGGTTGAATCCCTTCCGTCGGTTCATCCAGCAGCAGGAGACGGGGATGACTGACCAGCGCCCTGGCAATGGCCAACTGTTGTTGTTGCCCGCCGCTTAAGTTTCCCCCCAGGCGATGCTGCATCGCCTCGAGCGCGGGAAACAGGGTGAAGGCTTCGGTCAAGGCTCTCTCTTGCAGGGCAGCCGACGGTTCCGGATGAGCCGCCAGTCCCAGCAGCAGATTTTCCCGTACCGTCAAGCGCGGCAGAATTTCTCGGCCCTGGGGCACGTACCCAATCCCCAGTTTCGCCCGCGCGTAGGGAGGCAGGGGCAAAAGAGACTGATTTTGCCAGCGAATGTCCCCCTGGCGGGGCGTCAGTAAACCCATGATGGTTTTGAGAAGCGTGGTTTTCCCCACCCCATTGCGGCCAATCAAACAGACAATTTCCCCCGGATTTACCTTCAGGTCCACCTGCCGGAGAATGTGGCTTTCGCCGTAAAAAACATCCAAGTTACTGACATGCAACATCTGGCTGCTCCTGGCTACCCAAATAGACAGCAATCACGCGGGGGTCGGACTGAATCTCCGCAATCGTTCCTTCGCAGAGCACCGTCCCTTGATGCAAGACCGTTACTTTCTGGGCAATTTGCCGGACAAATTCCATGTCATGTTCGATGACGATAATCGAATGGTCCCCCGCCAGAGACAGCAGCAAATTGCCCGTTTTCTCTGTTTCTTCATCGGTGAGACCGGCCACCGGTTCATCCACCAACAACAGGTCTGGCGATTGGGCAACCAACATACCGATTTCCAACCACTGTTTTTCGCCGTGGGACAGTAAACCCGCCGGCCAGTCTTGCTTTTTAGCCAGACCGATAAAGGCCAGCAGTTCCTGAACCGACCGCTGTTCCGAAGGTTTGGGGCGCCCCCACAGCGTGTGCCACAGCGTCTTGCGACGGTTGCTGGCCAGTTCCAAATTCTCCCGCACCGACAGTTTGAGATACACGCGGGGCGTTTGAAACTTGCGACCTATCCCCATACGGGCAATGGCAAATTCTGGATAGCGGCTCAAGTCTTTTCCTTTGAACCGCACCTGCCCTGACGTTGGTTTCACCTTCCCTGTAATCACATCCAAAAACGTGGTTTTGCCAGCGCCGTTGGGACCAATAATGGTGCGGAGTTCTCCCGGTGCCATGCAGAAGTTCAAGTTATTGAGAGCCTTGAAACCATCAAAGCTAACCGTTAAGTTTTCAGTCTCGAGAAGGTTCATAGGACTCGTCCATCTCCAGTTCTAATTTGGGATAGGTGCGCAATTGCCGTTTGCCGGTGAGTTTTTCCCACCATTCCCAACCCGATGTGCGCAGCCAGCCCACGATGCCATCTGGCAATAGCATCACAATCGCTAGAAATAAGCCGCCTAGGAAAAACAACCAGACCTGGGGAAATGTCTCACTTAACAAACTTTTGGCAAAATTCACCACCAATGTCCCCAAAATGGCGCCTACTAGCGAAGCCCGTCCCCCGACCGCTACCCAGATCACCATCTCAATGGAAAAGGCAATGTCCATGGCTTTTGGCGAAATGATGCCTGTCTGGGGCGTGTACAGGGCGCCAGCAATCCCCGCCAGTGCTGCCGAAATCGCAAAAACAAACACCTTGACCGTCGTGGGATTGTAACCGGTCATGCGCACCCGAGGTTCATCATCGCGAATCGCCACCAATAGGCAACCAAATCGCCCACTGGTCAACCACCGGCACAGGGCATAGGCACCTACCAGACCCAGCACCGTCAGCCAATAAAACCACATCTGGGTTTGGGGGTCGCTGATGCGATAGCCAAATATGGTTTGGAAATCGGTCAATCCATTGGTGCCGTTGATGAGTTTCTGCTGCCCATTGAAAAAGTTAAAGAAAATGATGGTTAACGCCTGGGTCAGGATTGAAAAGTAAACCCCCCGGATGCGGTTGCGAAAGATCAAATATCCAATTAGCGCCCCGAACAAAGCCGGCACCAAAATCACCGCCGCTACGGTAAAGGGAAAAGAGAAAAAAGGCTTCCACAACCAGGGCAATTCCGTAACCCCATACAGGGGCATAAAGGAGGGAAGTTTGATTTCGGCATCGGGAGGAAACTGCAACTTCAGGTGCATCGCCAGCGCATAACCCCCCAGGCCAAAAAACACCCCATGACCTAAGCTCAATAAGCCCGTATAACCCCAAATCAAATCAATCGCCAGACCCACAATCGCCAATGCTAAAAATCGCCCCAGCAAATTCACCCGGAATCCTTGCCCCAACGCCACCAAAACAGGCGGCACCACAAACATCAGCACCAGCGCGATAGCGATGACTATCCCAACTTCCAGTAGGAGCGCCTGCTGCTTGTTTTTCATGGCCTTAGCTCTCCACCATACGACCCCGCTGCGGGAATAAACCAGCCGGACGGTACTGCAAGAAAGCCACAATCAACGCAAACAGCAGCACCTTGGCCATACTGGTACTGGCAAAAAAGTTGAAAAAGTCATAGATGCCTGGAAGCGGTTGCACCAAGGCGGCAATCGTCCCCGAACCCAGCAAGTAATTCAGCGTGCCAATGCCCAAGGCCGCCAGGATGGTTCCCAGTAGGTTGCCGACGCCCCCCACGACCACCACCATGAACATGTCCACGATGTAGTTTTGCCCGGTATTCGGCCCGACCGACCCCAAGAAACTCACCGCACAACCGGCAATGCCCGCCAGCCCCGACCCCAGCGCAAACGTCAAGGCATCTACATGGTCAGTATTGATCCCCAGACAGGCGCTCATGGCCCGGTTTTGGGTGACCGCCCGGATGCGCAACCCCCACGGCGAACGGTACAAAAACAACCACACCCCCACCAGGCAAAGGGTCGTCAGCACGATGATGAAAATGCGCGTGTAAGGAAGCTGCAACGTTTCGCTGACCCGCAACCCCGTCCGCAACCAGGCCGGCGCCGTCACATCCACATTCTGGGCACCAAACCAGGGTTTATTGACCGCCAGCCCGAACTGGCGCCCCAGCACCACCATCGTAGTGAGACCAATCGCCGCCGCCAGGGCCAGAAATACCCACTTTCCCCAGTCGGGTAAGCGTCGCCGCTGCCATTGCAAACAGCCCAACGCTCCCCAAAACAGCAGGACGAAGACCGCCAACCCCGCCACCAAGGCCCAATTCACGCTACGGACAAACTGCTGCAGGATGAGACTCACCCCCCAGGTCGCCAGCAGCGTTTCTAGAGGCCGGTCGTACAGGAAGCGAACCACCAGGCGCTCCAGGAACAACCCAAACAGGGCCGTGACGGCAAAAGCCGCAACCAGCGCCACGAACACGTAACTCTCCTGCCAAGGCTGTCCCCAATTTTTGAACGCATTTTGCACCACAAAGGTGGTGTAGGCCCCTAGCATCATGAATTCGCCCTGGGCCATGTTGATAACCCCCATCAGCCCGAAGGTGATGGCCAACCCCAGGGCCGCCAGCAGGAGAACCGAACCGGTGGCAATCCCGTTAAAAACCGCCTCCAGTAGCTCCATTAGACCTTGTATTTCCCTCCTTTCGCCGGGTCTGACCAATCACAAGCAAACCCCTTCGTCTCGGCCACGTACTGGTTCCAGGGCACCGGGTCCACCGGTTTATCCGTCGAAAACACAATGTCAAACAGGCCATCATCCCGGACTTGACCGATGCGCACAAACTTAGACAGGTGGTGATTGCTGTTCATTTTGACGAGACCTTCCGGCGCATCGAAAGTGAGACCATAGGCTGCCTGGCGCACCTTTTCCAAGTCCTCAAAGGTACCCGCCTTTTCCACCGCCTGTTTCCACATGTAAACCGCGATGTAAGCCGCTTCCATGGGGTCATTCACCACCCGGTCTGCCCCATATTTGGCCTTGAAACTCTCCACAAATTTTTTACTTGCCGGTGTATTTACCGTCTGGAAGTAATTCCAGGCAGCGTAATGCCCCTTTAGGAATTCCACCCCGATGGCCTTGACCTCCTCCTCGGCAATACTGACGGACATCGAAGGGTACTTATCTGGCCCCAAACCTGCCCCCTTCAACTGTTTGAAGAAAGCCACATTACTGTCCCCGTTCAGCGTGTTATAAATCACTCCCCCATTCGGCAAGGCGGCTTTGATTTTGGTGATAATAGGCGTGACCTCCGTACTGCCCAGAGGAACGTAATCTTCCCCCACCACCTTGCCACCTTTGGCTGCTAATTGGGCTTTGATAATCGTGTTGGCGGTGCGAGGGAAAACGTAGTCCGAACCAACGAGGAAAAATTCTTTCCCCTTGTTTTTCAAGAGCCAGTCCACTGAGGGTTCAATTTGCTGGTTCGGTGCCGCGCCGGTATAGAAGATATTTTTGGAGCACTCCTGGCCCTCGTACTGCACGGGATACCAGAGCATGTGCTGCTTTTCTTCAAACACAGGCAAAACGGCTTTGCGACTGGCTGACGTCCAACAACCAAAGACTGTCGCCACCTTATCCTGGTCAATCAGTTTCTTCGCTTTTTCGGCGAACGTGGGCCAGTCTGAGGCGCCGTCCTCTACAATTGGCTCAATCTTTTTGCCCAGAACCCCACCGGCGGCATTAATCTCGTCAATGGCCAGCATTTCCGCGTCCACAACGCTTTTTTCACTGATGGCCATCGTCCCGCTCAACGAGTGCAGAATACCAACTTTGATTGTGTCGCCGGCCCCTGGCCCCGGTGGTGTACCACAGGCTTTCATCAACACACTTGTGCCTACAAATAGGGAGCCTGAAACCAAAAAACGACGACGCTTAATCCCAGTCATGAAAGACCGTCCTCCTCATCTGTAAAACTAACAGCTTTGAACAGCATGAATTTGTCACTACAGACACAATTCAGACTATGGGCCATCATCAGCCAAAGGCCAGGCAATTAACTGTATCCAACTATACAAAAACTTCAGGTCAAACCCGAACAGTTTTCTGGGGAAGGAATTGCAACAGGAAGTCGAGGACGTGGGACAGTCCGAATCCTGTCTTGAGATTGGTAAAGACAAAGGGTTTATCGCCGCGCATTTTGCGGGCATCTCGCTCCATCACCTGCAGGTCAGCGCCGACGTAGGGCGCTAGGTCAATCTTGTTAATCACCAGCAGGTCGGATTTGGTGATGCCAGGGCCGCCCTTGCGGGGAATCTTGTCGCCGGCGGCCACGTCAATGACAAAGATGGTAATGTCCACCAGTTCGGGGCTAAAGGTGGCTGAGAGATTGTCGCCGCCGCTTTCGACCAGCAGCAGTTCCAGGTCGGGAAACTGTTGTTCTAGGGCTTGAATCGCCGCTAGATTGATGGACACATCATCCCGAATGGCGGTGTGGGGGCAACCGCCGGTCTCGACGCCGACAATCCGGTCAGGACTGAGAGCTTGGGCGCGGGTCAAGATGAGAGCGTCCTCCTTGGTGTAAATGTCATTGGTCACCACGGCAATGCTGTACTTATCCCGTAGTGATTTGCAAAGCGCTTCCGCTAGGGCGGTTTTTCCTGACCCTACGGGTCCAGCAATGCCGACGTGTAAGACCGCCATTTCTGTTGCTCCTAACCCCTATAATGCGATGGTAAAGATAGCCCAAAGGACGATTCGTAACAATGGCTACCTACGCTGCTGTGTTACTGGAGCGGGGTACGTCAGCGCCGGTGACAGGGACGTTAGCCTTGACGGCAGAGGAGCGACGCAAGCGCCTTTTGAGTTGGCAAGACCCCCAGGGGGAACAGGTCTATTTGGAATTGCCTCGGGGCCTTCATCTTCAAGACGAAGATTTATTGCATGTGCCGGCGCGCCATTGGGTGTTGCAGGTAACAGCACGACCGGAGCCGGTACTCACGGTGACAGCTTGTCATCCCCTGTTACTGTTGCGGGCGGCCTATCACCTGGGCAACCGCCATGTGCCGTTGCAGCTCAGCGAACAGTGGTTGCGGCTTGCCCCTGACCCAGTCCTAGCCGATATGTTGCGGGAGATGGGATTATCGGTGATAGAAGAAACAGCACCCTTTTACCCGGAAACCGGCGCTTACCACCACCATTGAACGGCACGAATCTGCTGGCGATGCTGCAACTGGCTAGCCCGGCGCTTCCTGTGGGGGCCTATAGCTACTCGGAAGGCGTCGAATGGCTGGTGGAACGGGGTGTGATCCGCAGCGCCGCAGACTTGGAACAGTGGCTGCGCCACGAGTTGCAGTATGGCTCCGTGCAGTTGGACGGGCGGGTGCTCCGGCGGCTGTATGGGGTGATGGAGCAGGCGGACCCTACTGCCTTGGCCTATTGGAACCAGTGGCTATCGGCGCAACGGGATACGGAAGAGCTGCGGTATCAAAGCTGGCAAATGGGCAATGCGCTCATTAAGTTGTTAAAGGACATGGGTTTGTTTCCGTCCTGGATAACAACTGCTCTCCAGCCCTGCAACTATGGGGTGGCCTTCGCGGTGACGGCTTACCAGTGGGGCATTTCCCTGGCAGACAGTCTCAAGATTTATCTGTTTAGTTGGACGGCCAATATCATCAGCGCTGGCATTCGCACCATTCCGATAGGCCAGACTGAAGGACAAAAAATGCTCTTTCGCCTGCATCCGCTCATCCAGGAGCAAAGCGACCTGCTCACGAAGGAAGCTGGCGAGCTAGAAAGCTGCACGATTGGCCTGGGGCTGGCCAGCATGTACCATGAGACCCAATACAGCCGTCTGTTTCGGAGCTGAGGGTGGGTTACTGGCAGGGGGAACTCATCGCAACTTGGAGCCGCCAGGAGACAGCCACCGTTTTAACGTCCGCTTACGTGACCACGCCCTGGCAACTCCAGCGCCCGTTTTACCCGGAAGGCCCTGACTGGTGCCATACAGTGGCGCTGCAACTTGGTGGGGGGATGGTGGGTGGCGACCAACTCTGGCTCCGGGGGCATTTGCAAGCAGGAACTAGGGTGTGCTGGACCACTGCCACCGCCGGCAAGGTTTATCGCAGCCTGGCGCCTGAAGTCCGGCAGGTGAGCAAGAGCCACTGGCGGGTGGAGGCCCAGGCGATTCTGGAACTGTTTCCCCAGGAAACCATCCTGTTTGCCGGCGCCCAGTTCCACCAGCATTTGCTAATTGAACTGCATCCGACGGCGCTCTGTTGTGGCTGGGAAATTTACCGCTTCGGACGGACAGCGCGGGGGGAACGCTTCCTGGGGGGCACTTGGCGCAGTTACACGGAAATCTGGTGCCAGGACCAACCCCTGTGGATTGACCGGCAATTTCTGAGGGGGACACCGGAGTTTTTAGACAGCCCCAACGCCCTGGCGGGTCAACCGGTGGTGGGCACGTTTTGGCTGGTGGGCTGGGAAGTGACCGCCGATAGAGTAGGCAAGCTGCGCGAGTTGCTGGCGACGTGTGCCGGTGAGATAGCGCTGACCCGTTTGCTCAAGGGCCTGATGGGCCGGTATCGGGGCAGGTCTACCGCCGAGTGCAAACACTACTTCATATCCCTGTGGCAAGCGCTGCGGCAGGAATATGCCCACCGGCCCGCCTGTCTCCCCCGCGTCTGGCAACTAAAAGAGGAAGTACCGCTGGGCCATGGGTAGTTCCTTGGCTGGCTCGCAGGTCAGAACTTCTCCATTGGCCCGCACGATGTAGGTTTCGGGGTCCACCTCGATGTGGGGGAGCGCGTCGTTGAGCTTTAAATCCTTCTTGCTCAAACGGCGGATGTTTTCCACTGGCAGTACCCGCTTTTGCAAGCCCAACTGCTGGGGAACGCCCTCCTCCAGGGCCACTTTGGAGACAAACGTAAACGACGTGCTGTAGCTGCAGCGGCCAAAACTGGCAAACATGGGCCGCATATGCACCGGCTGAGGCGTGGGGATACTGGCGTTGGCATCGCCCATTTGACTCCAAACAATTGCACCCGCTTTGAGCACCATTTCCGGTTTGACCCCAAAAAACGCCGGTTTCCAGAGACACAGGTCGGCGAATTTCCCCACCTCCACCGACCCCACATAGCGGGCAATCCCGTGGGTGATGGCGGGGTTAATGGTGTACTTGGCCACGTAGCGCCGTACCCGGAAGTTGTCAGCTCGCTCCTCTTCCGGCAACGGTCCCCGCTGCACCTTCATCTTGTGGGCGGTCTGCCAGGTGCGAATGATTACTTCCCCCACCCGGCCCATCGCTTGGGAGTCGGAAGAGATGATGCTCAGCGCCCCCATGTCGTGCAGGATGTCTTCAGCGGCAATGGTTTCGCGGCGGATGCGGGATTCGGCAAAGGCCACATCTTCCGGAATGTTGGGGTCTAGGTGGTGGCACACCATCAACATATCCAGATGCTCTTCCAGGGTGTTGACGGTGTAGGGACGGGTGGGGTTGGTCGAAGAGGGTAAAACGTTTGGTTCGCCACAGACTTTGATGATGTCGGGTGCATGGCCTCCGCCAGCGCCCTCGGTGTGGTAGGTGTGAATCACCCGCCCTTTAAAGGCCCGAATCGTATCCTCCACAAAGCCCGCCTCGTTCAAGGTGTCAGTGTGAATCGCCACCTGCACGTCAAACTCTTCGGCCACGCCTAAGCACACATCAATGGCGGCGGGGGTCGAGCCCCAGTCCTCATGGAGTTTCAAGCCAATGGCGCCCGCCCGGATTTGTTCCCGCAGTCCTTCTGGTTTGGCGCTGTTGCCCTTGCCCAAAAACCCGAGGTTGATGGGAAAGCCATCGGCGGCCTCCAACATACGGTAGATATGCCAAGGTCCAGGGGTGCAGGTGGTGGCGCAGGTTCCTACTGCCGGTCCCGTGCCGCCGCCAATCATGGTGGTGATGCCCGAAGCGAGAGCCACTTCAATTTGCTGGGGACAAATGAAATGAATGTGCGTATCAATGCCCCCCGCCGTCAGGATCAAGCCTTCTCCAGCAATAATCTCAGTTCCCGGCCCAATGATGATGGTCACCCCATCTTGGGTGTAGGGGTTACCGGCTTTACCGATAGCCGCAATCTTACCGTCTTTAATCCCCACATCCGCCTTGACAATGCCCCACCAGTCCAGGATGAGGGCGTTGGTGATCACCGTGTCCATCGCCCCAGCGCCCCGCGAGATAGGTGATTGCCCCATGCCATCCCGAATCACCTTCCCCCCGCCGAATTTCACCTCCTCCCCGTAGATAGTGAAATCCTTTTCCACCTCTATGAAGAGTTCCGTGTCAGCCAGGCGTACCCGGTCTCCGACCGTTGGTCCATAGGTATCGGCGTAGGCCCGCCGGCTCATCCGGTAGCTCATAGTTTGCCTTCCACCTTCGCGTTGAACCCGTAAACTTCGCGACTGCCGCCGTAGGGCACCAGCGTGACCTCCTTCGTGTCGCCTGGTTCAAAGCGCACGGCTGTGCCTGCTGGAATATCTAGGCGCATTCCCCTGGTTTTTTCCCGGTCAAACTCCAGGAACGAATTCACTTCGTAGAAGTGATAGTGAGAACCCACTTGAATGGGCCGGTCGCCTCGGTTGGAAACGGTGATGGTGAGCGTTGGTCTGCCCGCATTCAACTCAATCTCGCCGTCGGGGGTGATGATTTCGCCGGGGATCATGGCGCTAGTCGCGAATCGGTTGATGGACCGTCACCAGTTTCGTGCCATCGGGAAAGGTCGCCTCCACTTGCACTTCGGGGATCATTTCGGCAACACCCTCCATGACGTCCGCCTTCTTGAGAATCTGCGTGCCTTCACTCATCAGTTGGGCGACCGTTTTGCCCTCGCGTGCCCCCTCCAAGATGGCAGCGGTAATCAACGCCACCGCTTCCGGGTAGTTCAATTTTAATCCCCGACTCCGGCGCCGCTCCGCCACCAACGCCGCTGTGAAGATGAGCAGCTTGTCCTTCTCCTGAGGCGTCAGATGCATTGCCCACACCTGTCCCTTTTCGCCCGAACCAGTATCAAGCGGCAGCCAACCCACTTTCTGTTACGGTTTATACAGAGTTTGGTTTTGGCCGTCCTGCGCTGCGGGCCGGTCTAGGTATGGCTTTGCTAAAATGACCGAAAGAAAATGCCAGTTGAGCAATGCTCCCGAACCCAAAAGTTATTGCTGCTGTTGAGAAGTTAAATCACCAGGTCACGGTTGCTGATGTGGCTGCGGAGACGGGTTTAGCCCTACCCATTGCCAACCGCGAATTGGCCAACTTAGCCAGTTTGACCCTAGGGCATTTAGTGGTCTCGGAAAGCGGCGAGATTCTCTACAAATTTAGTCCCAACCTACGCATCATCCTGTTGCAACGCTCGTTAGCTGCTAGGGTCCGTGAAACTTTAAAGCAAATCTGGCGGTTTGTTTTCTATCTCATCCGGATTTCCTTTGGGATCGTGTTAGTTATCTCGATTATTTTGGTGTTTATTGCGATTGGGGTAGCGCTAGTGGTCATCAGCAGCAGTGGTCGCCAAGGTGACAGCGAACGAGGTGGCGGCTATCGGGGCGAATGGAGCGGTGGATTTGGCGGCGGTTTTTGGTTGAGCCCCTTCGACATTTTCTGGTTAAGTTATGACTATGACCGTCCACGAGTAAAAGAGACTTCCGAACCTAAAAAAAGCAGGGGATTTTTAGAAAATGTGTTTGCCTTTTTGTTTGGCGATGGCAATCCCAACTATGACCTGGAGGAGCGACGCTGGCGCCTGATTGCCCAAGTGATTCGCAATCATGATGGGGTGGTGGTTGGAGAGCAGATTTTGCCCTATTTAGACGAGATACCCCCTGGCGCTCTGGAATCGGAAGACTACATGTTGCCGGTGCTAGCGAAATTCAATGGTTATCCAGAAGTAACGCCTCAAGGGGGATTGGTATATCGCTTCCCCGACCTGCAACGGGTGGCATCCCGACGGCCTAAAAAAGAGGTGCCTGTTTATTTGGAAGAAAAGCGCTGGGTGTTTAACGAGGCGGGCTGGGGAGCGAACATTCTGTCGGCAAGTTTGGGGGGATTGTACTTGGGGGGTTCCTTGGTTTTGGGTTCACTTTTGGCTGACCCAGTGGTGCAAGCGCAAACCACAGGTTTCTTGGGCTTTATCCAGGGCATCTATAACTTTTTGCTGGGCTATGCCATTTTGTTTTTGACGATTCCCACCGTCCGTTACTTGTGGTTGCAGTGGCTCAATCGCAGGATTCAACAGCGCAATACTATTCGCCGACAAAGAACCCAATTATTAAATCAACCGCCAGTGCAAGAGAAATTGGCCTTTGCACGCCAACTGGCCATTGCCCAAACCGCTGTGGCCGAAGAGCAGGTGATTTACACCACAGAAAAGAGCTTGTTACAACAGGAATTTGAGCAATTGTTTGCTGGCGAACAACTGCTTGAGAGCGCCTAGTGTTACCCTGTAAAACAGGGGTGTTGGAGCAGGACAGGTCATGGTTTTTGTGCCAGTAGTACTGGGAGCTGTGGCGCTAGGTACGGCGTTGCAGGGAGTTGCCAAAGGAATTGAAGGCTGGCAAAAGCTGGAGATGGCCAAGGAACTGGGTCAGGGTGCAGAACGCCGCTATCGCCAGAAACGACAAGAATTGGCGCAGTGTGAAAGTGAAATTCGTGCCCTGGTTCTGGACCATGAATTTTTGCGGCGGCGGGTCATGGGCGAAACGGTGGGGCGTTTTGTTCAACTGGCAGAGCGGCTGCGGCAGAAGGTTTCAACGCGCGACATGGTCACACTGCAAGCGTTCAACGGTGCCAGCCCAGCAGAGTTGCGCCGCTATCAAGACAGTGTGATGGAGGCAACGGAGCAGCTTGTCAAAGCAGGTGTTGCCCTGGGGTCTATGGCAAGTACCGCTGTAGCGGCGTCCAGTAGCGCCTTTGCTCTCGCCTCCTTAGTCGGCACTGCGAGTACAGGAACAGCCATCGGCAGTCTCAGTGGAGCGGCGGCGACCAATGCGACGCTTGCCTGGCTTGGCGGTGGTGCGCTTGCAGCAGGTGGCGGCGGCATGGCGCTAGGAGCGGCGATTTTAGGAGGGATAACGATTGGGCCGGCCCTGTTAGTTGGAGGCTTTATGCTTGCCGGTCAGGGGGAAGAAGCCTGGACCCAAGCGCAAGAATATGACGCCCAAGTGCGGGTTGCCATTGCCAAAATTGACGCTTACATCCAGTTTCTAAAAACGGGTGTGCAGCCGCGCCTTCAAGAAGTGATGACAGCGATTAACCAGTTGAATCGTTCGAGTCAACAGGCGCTGGATGAACTCGAAGCGGCAATTGACAGGGGATTTGACCTAGAACGAGATGCCTTTGTGTTTCAACGAGCAGCCCTTTTGATCAAAAGTCTAGTGGAGTTGCTACACACACCAATTTTAGATAAAGAGACACAAATACAGGCACAGCGGCTGATGGGTTCAGGAAGCTAGTTTGAAAAGCCATGATGCCACCTCTATTCGCCCCCCGAAATGCGCTGGCGCTGGCACCGGAAGTGCTAAACCTGGTTTATTCCCTGACCAAGGCTTACCAAGACTATCAACAAAAGTGTAAACAGGAAACCACACGTCGCCAGCAAATCGCTACCTGGGAAAAAGCAGTCCTAGCCGAAATCGAAACCAAACGCCAATTACTGTTGGGTTATCTGGAACATTCGTTTGCCGAACGCCGCCGCAATTTTCAGGAGTTGTTTGCCAAAATTGACCAGGCGATTGCCCAGCGGGATAACACGCAGTTATCAGTTCTCTTGCAGGCCCTGGTGATGCTTGCCCAAAGTACGCCCTTCAAAGACTTGGCAACACTCCAGCAGGTGCAGGCGAATCTCGCCAACCCCAACCACGTCTGGGAGCTTTGATGCTGTAGATGGGGCAGCGTTTGCTCGCAATCCTACCCCAAGGCGTGCCCGCACCGGCAAAACCTAGGCAGTAGGGTAGTATCTGCATGGGCGATACTGGATTCGAACCAGTGACCCCTTCCGTGTGAAGGAAGTGCGCTACCACTGTGCTAATCGCCCGCAGGAACCCTATTATACCAGAACTAGATGCTCTCCGAGGGAGAGTGCTTCCAAAAGCGAGCTTCCAGATTCTTAATCACAATATACAGCACAGGCACCACGAACAAGCTCAGTAAACTGGCAATGCCCATCCCGCCAACGATACAGGTTCCCAGCGAACGTCGTGCTGCTGCCCCGGCGCCTGTGGCAATCCACAAGGGAAACGCCCCAATAATGGTGGACAAAGCGGTCATCAAAATTGGACGCAACCGCTCCTGACAGGCTTCCATCGCCGCCTTGGTGATACTAAACCCTTCCGCCACCAACTGGTTGGCAAATTCCACAATCAGAATGGCGTTTTTACTAGCCATGCCGATTAACATCACAAACCCGATTTGGGTGTAAACATCAACGGTCAAGCCCCGCAGAAAAATGGCAATCAAAGCCCCCAAAACCGCCAGCGGCACCGTCAGCATGATGATAAAGGGGTCCACGTAGTTTTCGTACTGAGCCGCTAAGGTCAAAAACACAAACACCACCCCCAGCGCAAAGATGCCCACGGCCTGGCCCGCTGATTCCACTTCTTCTAGCGACAACCCCGACCACTCAAACCCAAACCCGCGCGGGAGGGATTGCTTGGCGACAGTTTCTAATGCTTGAATCGCTTGCCCCGATGATTTTCCTGGACTGGCAACCCCGTTAATTTCCACCGCCCGAAACAGGTTGTAGTGACTGATGACCGAAGGCGCGGTTATTTGCCGAATGGTGACTAAATTGCCCAGGGGAATCATCTGGTTATTGCTGGAGCGGACGTAGAACTGGTTGATGCTTTCGGGATTCGCGCGAAAAGCGCCGTCAGCCTGCACATACACCCGGTAGGTGCGTTGAAACTGCTCAAAATCATTGACGTAGGTCGAACCCAGCAACGTCTGCAACGTATCGAAAATATCGGTGATTTTGACGCCCAAGGCATTCGCCCGGTCCCGATTCACCTGCACTTCAATTTGGGGCGTATTGCCACTGAATTCAGCGCGCAAGCGAGTGACTGCCGGACGATTAGGACTGGGGAAATTGCGCACAGCAGTTAAAAATTGCTCTAACGTTTCCCCGAGCGTTTGAAACCCTAAACCAATGCGGTCTTGCAACTGGAATTCAAACCCGCCAAAGTTGCCCACCCCTGGAATCGCTGGCGGCGCAAAAGGAACCACAGTCGCTTCCTTGATGCTGAGAAACTGGGGGAATAAACCCCGAGGGGGCGGTGGGAAAAATCCCCCGATAATCCCGCTTACGGATTGCTCAGGTCGAGGGCGTTCTGCCCAAGGGCGTAGCGTCGTGAAAATAATGCCGACATTTGGCGTTGCGCCGCTGAAGCTAAACCCCCCCACTGCAAAAATATTGCGTACTTCCGGTCGCTGTTTTAGGATATTTTCGACCTTTTCTAAAACCTTTTCCGTATATTCCAACGATACCCCTTCCGGCGCCCGCACCACCGTAATGAAATACCCCTGGTCTTCTTCCGGTAAAAAGGCTTTGGGCATCAGGTTGTAAAGGCCATAGCTAGCCACCAGTAGCAGGGCAAATATCCCGACAATCCAATGCTTGCGTTGCACCAGTTTGGGTAAGAGCCGGCCATATTGTTCTCGCAGGGAAGTGATCCATTGATTGATGGTGCGAAATACCCAATGGTCGGGGGCCTGATTGGGACGGATGAGCAGGGCGGCCAGGGTCGGGGTCAACGTGATGGCATTAAAGGTTGAAATGGTGATGGAAAAGGCGATGGTTAAAGCAAATTGGCGATAGAGTTGCCCCGTTGTACCAGGTAAAAAAGCCACAGGGATAAATACAGTGATCAAAACGACGGATGTGGCAATAACCGCCCCGAACAAGGCGTCCATCGAAGCCATGGCTGCTGGCAACGGCGCCATCCGTTGTTCCTGAATACGCTTGGTAATGTCTTCGACAATGACAATCGCATCGTCCACCACTAGACCGGTGGCGAGAGTTAACCCAAACAGGGTTAGCGTATTGATGGAAAACCCAAAGACTTTCACAAAAATAAAGGTTCCCACCAGCGCCACCGGAATGGCAATCGAAGTGATCAACGCCGACCGCCAGTTTTGTAGGAATAGAAAGATAATGGTGACCACTAGAACAATGGCCATGATTAACGAAACAATCACTTCCTTGGTGCCGGCTTCTACAAACGCTGTGGTGTCAAAAGCAATTTCATATTTCATTCCCGGCGGAAAACTCTTTTGCAATTCCTGCATTTTTTCTTTCACTTGCCGGGCCACCACCAGCGCATTGCTCCCTAGTTCCTGGCGAATGCCTAGGCCCACACCCCGGTGCGACACACCGTCTTCAGAGGTAAACCGCAGCACTGAACTGTAATTTTCTGCGCCGAGTTCCACCCGCGCGACGTCTTGCAAGCGAATCAGAGAGCCATTCGGTTCAGTGCGCAACACCAGCTTGCCAAACTCTTCCGCGCTCTGGAATCGCCCCCGCGCCGTGACCGAGTATTGATACTGCTGGCCTTCTGGCACCGGCGGTTGACCAATTTGCCCGGCGCCCACCTGTAAATTCTGCTCCCGAATCGCCCGTACTACATCCTGGGGCGTGAGATTGCGTGCTGCCAACTTGAGCGGGTCCAACCAGATACGCATCGCATATTGCCGCTCCCCAAAAATCTGCACGCTCTCGACCCCTTTGATGCGTTTCAGCGCGTCATTGATATACAAATCGGCGTAGTTACTGAGATAGATATCGTCGTAGCGGTCTTTACCGGTTTCATCAGGTTCGGCATACAAACCGATAGCGAGTAAAAAACTGCTGTTAGCTTTGTTGACCTGAATGCCGGTGCGATTGACCACATCGGGCAACCGTGACCGTACTGCGGCTACCCGGTTTTGCACTTCGTTGGCGGCAATGTCTTGGTCCCGTCCCAACTCAAACGTCAAGGCAATGTTGCTGGTGCCGTCGTTGGCGCTAGTGGATTTGATGTAACGCACCCCCTGAATGCCGTTGAGTTCTCGCTCCAGGATGTTGGTCACGGTGGATTCCACCACTTCCGCATTGGCCCCCACATAGCGCGAGGTCACCACAATTTGCGGCGGCGTCACGTTGGGGTATTGCGCCACTGGCAAGGTGGGAATTGATGCCGCTCCCAAAATCACAATCACCAGGGACAACACCGTGGCAAACACCGGACGGCGGATAAAGAAATTAGAAACAGAAAAAATCATGGCTGCTTCCGGGATGAAAGTGGACGTTGTTCAGCAATCCAAGCGCAGTGATTCAGTTGCAAAATACCTATCGGCACCAAGCGATCCGCCGGCGTCAGTCCCGTCAAGACTTCCTGTTTATCCCCCACGATTCTACCCAATTGCACGGGTGTCTGCACGGCCACCAATTCATCGGGCGTGACAGGCGGCGGCGGTCCCGGACTGGTGGACACCACGTTTTGACACCCCGATTGCGCCAAGGGTTTGGCGACGAATACAAAATTTTGCCCCCCTAAGCGAGAAATGGCGGTTACCGGCACCAAAACGCCCGGTCGGCGTTGCCACACCACCCGCACCCGCACGAATTCGTTGCTGCGCAATTGCCCCTGGGGATTGGTAAAGTTGGCTTTGACCTGCACCGTCTGGCTCTGGGTGTTCACCGTCGGCGAAATAAAGGCAATGCGCCCCGTTTGTACAACCCGTCCCTGCCCATCCAGCATTTCCACTGGCAACCCCAGCCGCAGGTCGGTGGCGCGCTCGAGGGGGATGTCCAAATTCAGTTCCAAATCCCGATTCTGGGCCAAGGTGAGCAACGGTGTATTGGCATTGACCAAATCCCCGACTTTTACGGGAATATCTCCGACTTCCCCCGCAAAGGGCGCGCGAATGTTGTAGAGGTCTAAGTTGGCGCGGGCGCGAGCGAGATTGGCCTGGGCTTGGCGTAAGTCGGCTTGGGCGCGCACGAACCGGGCCTGGGCGCGGGCAATCGTAGCCTGTTGGGTGCGAATTTGGGCGTTGGCTTCTTCCAGGCGGGCTTGGGCTACCTGTTGTTGATTAATTTGCCGGTCCAGTTCCTGGCGGCTGATCGCACCTTCGCGGTAAAGCTGTTGCAATCGCTGGGTTTCTCGCTGCGCCAATTCCACATCGGCCCGCCGCGCCTGTTGATTGGCCTGGAGCGATTTCAAGGTGGCCTGTTCCGCTTGGATATCCATTTGGGCGGCTTGCACGGCGGCGCGGGCGTTTTCGACAGCGGCCTGCTGGCTTTGCACCTGCGCTTGCTGTTCCCGGGCATCCAATTGCATCAACAATTGTCCTGCTCGTACCGTCGCCCCCGGCTGCACCAGAATCCGCCGTACCTGGGCACTCACCTGGGGCTGCAAGGTCACCGACTGACGCGAATCCAACCGCGCTACAAACTCGGATGCTTCGGCCACGGTTTGCACCTGGGGGGTGGTCAAAACCACAGCGGTGGGTTGAGGTCGCAACCGGCTGATGGCCAGAAATACCCGCACAAACCGGTTGTAAAACCACCAGCCCGCCCCTAGCAGTGCCAAGAATGTCACCCACCAGACCCACCCGCGCCGGGGCCATGTCAATCGCCTGCTCATGCCTGCACCTGCTGTAACCCTTCCTGCTGCGCCAATTCCTGGAGCCAGGCCAGCTCCTGCTGCACCATCTGCACCGCCCGTTGGAGAGCCAACCGCTGGTAGGGGTCATTGAGCAACGCTTGGGTTTCCCAGGATTTCAGTTGGGCCAACCGCTGCTGGCATTGGTGAACGCGCCGTTGCCACAGGATTTGTCGCTGTTGGGGCGTTAAGTCACCAAAAAAACACAGCATGACCATGAAGCGCGCCCGGCTGTTGACCCAGCTTTCGCGATACTCCGCCAGCATCAACCGCAACCAGCGCTCCTGTCCCTGGGGCGTGATCTGGTAAATCACCCGGCTGGGGCCCGCTTCTCCCCGCTGAATCGAAAGACTGCTGATGTCGCCCCGTCGCTCCAGGCGCCGCAACAGCGGGTAAATCGCCCCGTAATTGACACTGATGCAACTGCCCATCAATAGCTCCAACAGCTTGGTTAGCCGATAGCCATGCAGCGGTTCCCGTCGCAATAACCCCAGCGTTGCTAGCTCTAGCATCAGGTGTATCAGGGCGATATATACATACGAGTGCCATAGTAGCACAGGAATCCATCCGTAGAGGATTTTACGCAGGATTGCGGAAGTAATTCTTTGATTGAACTCTCCGCAAAACTACTCGTCAGACAGTAGCACATTTCTCAATTTCCGTGATATTGCATAATTTTTTAACAAATATCACAAATCAAGCCAGTTTTTGGGTAAAGGTTTTAGAATTTGTGTGTAGAAAAATCAGGCATTTTGATGAGGCTGACGCCTGGATCATCGGATGCCCAGTTCGATCAGAATGCCATAGTCGTTTGCTTCTGATCGCAGTGGGGATTCGGCCCCATGATTTTTCATTTCACTTATATCCCGTGCATGGGGGAGATAGTTGTATGACGAAAACAGCAGCAGGTTCGTCGGAACTGAATGCCCTGTGGGGGGAACCGACATCACCAACGTCCCTATTTGATAAAAACCGGCACAATCATTACGACTTGACCACGTTTTTCCGTTGGGATTTAGCCCAAGGAACGGTCACCGATTGGAATGGGGCGGTGAATTTTTTTGCCAGTGAAGATTTGATCACCGGACTCATGGACGGCCTGACGGAAGAGGTGGGGGACGCAGCGCCGGTCGTGTTGTATCAAATTGGGCGGCAATGGGGCGCGCTGGATGGGCAAGCCTTTGACCGCTGGTTTACCGAGGAATTTCAGCGTCCGGTGCGCCAGACGAATCTATTGTTTTTGCTGGAAACCTGGTGGTGGCCCTTTACAGCCCAGGGCTGGGGTCGCTGGGAAATTGACCTATCGCTGCAAAAGCAGGGGTTTTTGTTGCTGAATATCTTTGATTCGGCGATTGCTCGCACGCTGGGGGTGGTTGGCAAGCCTGTGTGTCATCTGTACGCGGGACTGTTTGCTGGGTTTTTGAGTCATCTGGTGAGCCAAGTGCTAGAGTGCGCCGAAATCCAGTGCTACTCGATGGGTGCCACCTATTGCCGGTTTGTGGTGGGCAAAGCCGCTGCAATCCAACCAGTTCACGCTTGGGTCAACCAGGGCTTGGGCGTGCGCGAGATTGAAAAACGGCTCGCGGGAGGACAGGCGCTATGTCCCACGACTTGACCATGCCGGTGCGGTTGTTTTTCCAGCAGTTTCCCTGGCAAGGAGTTGCGCTTGCCAACGGTCACTCCAGCTTGCCCTTGGATTTGCACCTGACGGTGACCCAATTTTGGCAACAGTGGCCCTGGCAAGGCGGGGGTGATTGGGCGGAAACTACGGTGCCCACTTTGGCGGAATGGATGATGTGCTTGGGGGTCTAGCGCGATGAATGCAACGGTTTTGAGGTTACTGAACACGGCAGAACAACGGTATTTGGACGCGGCGGAACAGCAGCAGTTATGGCAGCAGTTGCAGGGGATGAGCCAGCGCTTGGCGGTCTATGAGCAATTGCGCAGCCAAGAAGCGCAGATTTTTCGGCCAGTGGCGCGGCAAATGCCCACCGTGGATGAGGCAACTGCGACCAGCGTTCTGCGGGATTGGGTAGGGGCCTTGCGCGGCGCAGCGCTCGCCATGGTGTTGGACAGTCCTGAGACCTTTGACCAGCGGGTAGGCCAGTGGTTGCAATCCCGTCCCCGGCACCCGCTTCATGCCACCGTCGCGCAACTGTTGGAAGCCCAGTTGAAAACCGTACTGGGGGCGCAGGGGTGGTCGCTGTTATCTCCCTACTGGGAACAAGCCCGCCGTTGTTTGAGTAGCCATTGAACGCAGGAGAACGGAACCATGAACATTGAAGCCTTACTCCAGCAACCGGTGCCAGGAGATTATTTTGCGCCGGGGGTTTACGTACAGGGGGATTTGGAACTGGGCACCCTGAGCAATCGCCGGGGCAATCGGCTGCTGGCCATTCCCGAGTATCTGGTGCAGGGGATTTACCAGGGTTTAGCGCAGGAAATTGGCAAAGCATCGCCGCTGGTCTTGCAACGCTGTGGTCGGCGCTGGGGGCAACATTTGTTCGCTCGCCTGGCGGAGGAACTGGCGGAGTACTACGGCAAGCCGATTGGCGAACTCACCATGCAGGAATTGGTGTACTGCCTAACCCGCTGCTGGCAGGTGCATGGCTGGGGGCAGTTGCAATTTGACTGGCGTTATCGCCCCCACGGCTTTATCCATGTGCTGGTGCACCATTCGCCTTGGGTCCAGCCGGGTCAGGGCAACGGTCAACCCAGCGCCCATGTGGAGGTGGGATTGCTGGAGACCCTATTTCGACAACTGACCGGGCGGGAGGTAGCCTGCGTGCAAATCGCCTGCATTTCCCTGGGGCATGGCGCGAATCAATTCCTGATCGGCCTGCCGGAGCGGTTAAAAACTGTGCAAGAGCAGGTGGCCGCTGGGGTGGATGCAGCAACCATTCTGGCCCAGCTAGGGGGATAACCCATGACCTGGACGGTGCGCCTGGAACCGATTGGGGTTACTGCCACGCTCGCCGACGGTCAACCCTTGATTGAGGCGCTGGTGGAGCACGGGTTGCACGTGCTGCAGGAGTGTGGTCGCCGGGGAATGTGCGCAACCTGCCACGTCTATATCGAGCAGGGCATGGCGCAACTGAGTCCTAAAAATCGCCGGGAAGAACGCACCCTGGCTGTGGTGACCACCGCCCAACCCCATTCCCGCCTGGCTTGTCAAACCAAGGTGCTGGGCAACGGTGTAGTGGTGCGGGTGCCCCAGGGGATGTACGTGGATGTCATGGAGGACATCGAGGCCCTCATTGGCCGCCGCACCGAACAGGACCTGGTGCATCCGATTACGGGGGAAGTGCTAGTGGAAACTGGTAAACTCATCACCCGTTCCATCGTGGACCAGCTCCGGGCCACCCGCATCCAGGTCAGCGAGTATCTCAGACAAACCCGCGAAGCAAGTCTTTCGGACTAAATCAGACTCAATAGGAGGACAACCATGTTAACCGAACTGAACCACATCACCCTGCAAGCCGACGGTCGCTATGTCACGCCGGAAGAGTGGCAACCTGTCCAAACGTACCTGGCCCAACTGCGGCAACGCTTCAGCGCCTACAGCAAAATCCAGGCGGCTGCGGACCAGATTCTCCAGGAAGTGGAACGCCGGTTGCTGCAACGCGCTCCGCGCATCTTCCACAAGGGCCAGCGGGACATGAGCGCCATTTGTCGCCGCGACCGGGCCGACGTTTTGCGATACATTTGCGCCACCTTGTTAACCGGCGACATCACCGCCTACAAGCAACGCCTGCTGTGCTGGTTGCAAACGATTGCCCGTTCGTTCCAAGACCAGGTGGCCGCTCGCCAAACCTACGAGGTGCTGGGGGAAGTGCTCAAGGAAAAACTCCCGCCCCAGGAATTTGCCTTGGTGCGTCCGATTGTGGAGGTCACCGCCGAAATGTTGGGTAGTTGATATAAACGAGCCTGGCTACATCTTTTGGGTCCCAGGGCGAAACCTACCTTGGGGTTTCCTAAATCATTAAAACGGCTTGGCGATGACGGGCATAAAAAGAGCTTTTTTTCGCCATAAAGTAGCCGTAAATTTTCGTGAAATCTATAGCAATCTAATTCTTAAATCAATCTAAAATTGGGATAAAGTCGTGGATAGGTTGTGTGAGACCTATGAACAGGCTATCGGTCTTTTGTAAATACGTCATCCGTAAGATTTTGAGTAAATATCGGGGGCAAATGAAGTCGGTCTTGGTCAGCGGTGCTGGCCCAGAGATCACGACCACTTCTGATTTGGATACCGCGTTGATGGAGTTGTATTTAGAGGAACGGGCCGTGAACCAAGCGGTGGCCGAATTGGAACACTTAACCGAGGTGTATAAACGCTTGGAGGCTGAACCCTTGAGCCATCAACGGGAACTGGGTTTGATTGAAGGAAAAATTCTCTGGATTTTTGGGCTGAAATCGCTGGCTGATGTTGCTCATTGAGGCGACTGACGGGATTCGAACCCGCGAATCGAGGAGCCACAATCCTCTGCCTTAACCGCTTGGCTACAGCCGCCGTTTGCAACTATCCAACATATCAATTCTAGAGGAGACTCGGCAAGTTAAGGTTGGGCGTCATCCCGTTTTGCAGGCGGTTGAGCTATAAAATTTGGGAGATTGCCGCGTTGAGTCGCTGCAACGTGTGGATTGCCCAGGTGCCCACGCCAGTTCAACTGTGTTACTCGTCCCTGGCCCAAAGCCTGGATGCAATTCGCCAGCAACCGGAGTACCAACGGGCGCACTGGGGCGTTGTGGTGCAAACCCAGGAAACGCCGCCCCGTACTCTCTACGAACACCAAAGCCAGCAATTTTTTATCCCTGCTTCTACGACCAAACTATTGACCACAGCGGCGGCGCTGGTGGAACTCGGCCCAGACTATCGCTTGCGCACCACGGTCTATCAGCGAGGCCGACGACTCTATCTAGTGGGTCAGGGCGACCCCACCTTGACCACTTTGAAACTGCAACAACTGGTCCAAAGAATTCCACCTCAGCGACGTCGCACCTTCGATACAGTGGTGATTCACACGGGTTTTTTCCAGGGACCCACCTTCAACGACCAGTGGGAATGGCAAGACCTGTTGAACACCGATATTGTGCCCGTCAACAGCTTGATTCTCAACCGCAATGAAACCCATTTACGGTTAGTGGCCCAGGCGGTGGATAAACCCGCACAGGTGCAGTGGTCGGACCCGGTGGCGGGACGTTACTGGCAAGTGTTCAATCGCACCCGCAGCACCGCGACTCCCCAGCAACCGATTCAGATTTGGATTCCGCCGGGACTGCCGCAATTGCACCTGCGGGGGGATGTAGCCGGGTCATCGCTGGACTTCACCGTGCCCATCCTGGACACCGACCGCTATCTGGCGCAAACTCTGGCCCAGTTATTCCCCAACAAAAAAATCGAGATTCAATCCACACCGAGACCGGCAAACTTGGGAGACGCCCTTGCCATCGTGGAATCCCCACCTTTAGCGCAATTGATCACCCACATCAATCGCCGCAGCGACAATCTCTACGCCGAAGCGCTCCTGCGTCATCTGGGAGCGACTCGTCAGCCCCACATCGCCAGTGACCTAGCTGGGATTCAGGTGATACAAAAGGTGCTGGCTCGCCTGGGGGTCGATACCACCGGCGTGCGCCAGGCCGATGGCTCCGGTTTATCGCGCCACAACCGGGTGACTCCCCTGGCGTTGGTACAACTGCTCCAAGCGCTGGCTGTTTCCCCCTGGCACCAGGTCTATCGGGATTCGTTGGCCGTGCCGGGACTCCCAGGTACCCTGCGCCGCCGTTATACCTATACTGACATCCAGCTCCAGGCCAAAACCGGCACGCTGTCTGGTGTTGCCGCCCTAGCGGGCTATCTCTACCCTCGCCGGCGCCCGCCCCTGGTGTTTGCCATTATCGTGAATCAATCGGAACAGCCCGCCAGCGTCCTACGGCGTGGGATTGACCAGATGGTCATGGCGCTGTATCGCTGGGCGGAAACGGTCTCGCCGGACGAGTGGGACAACTGCCCTATGTCCGCTCCAGTTGCTGCAGGGGCCTTTCCCGAACCAGCGCCGGCTCTTGTCCTGGGCCGCAGGGCGTCGTACCGCTTTCCGACAAACTCAAGTGGTTTAGCCCTATCTCAGCTAGGCAGTCAGGTTGGTCTGGCTCGCGCCTCGCAGTGACCCTCAACGCCCCTTGGGCGGCACGTTTAGCGCCATCATCAAACTTCCGCCAGCGGATGGAGCCGTAACACACTGGTCACCATTGCCCACAGGGTCTTGAACTCCGGCACTTTCACCTCGCGCCACTGGTAGGGCTGGCAATAGAGATGGGGAATCAGTCGTCGCAGCGCCGCCAGCGGCATCTCCAGAAACGTTACCTGCACCTGGGATCCTTGAGCATCAACCTGCACTGGCAAACTCAGCCCCGCTAACGGGCTCGGTTGCACAAAGGTCAAACGCCCTCGGGCCAAGACCTGGCTGGGAGCGTCCGGCAGGACCAGCACCGCACCGCCTTCCGACAACGCCAGGGTTTCTCCCGTCCACACGTGACCCGCCACCGCCAATTGACAGGCCTCGCGCCGGTTAAACCAGGGATAGGGCGCTTGAGGAACGTCAATCGCTGCCAGGACACAGACCGTCAGTAACATCAGGTTGTAGGTTGCCCACAGAAGGTTGACGATGTAGCTATCGGGATTGACCGCTACGGTTGTCCACCCGAGTACCGGGCGCAGGAGACCCAAAACCGACAACCCCATGAGCACCAACAAGGGCCCCGCTATCCGCCAATTCACCTGGATGCGGTCTGGGTTCCTGTTTCCCTTGGGTGTGACCTTGAACGGCTTGTTGTAGGGAGCCAGCAACGTCTTGAGCACTGTCAGGGACATCGGCAAACATATGAGAGTCTCATAGACGTCCGACCAAAAGACAGAACGCCGGTTTTCGGTCAACCAGGAAAAACACATCACCCCACTGATGTAGTAGGGCAGGTAGAAAAAAATCAGCTCGTCAACCGTCGCCCGCAGCGGTGGAATATCCAGCAGCAAGTAGGCCAACGGCGCTAGGAGAAACACCAGCCGGCACAGGGATAAAAACCAGTACAGGAACCCCAGGGCATGGGAAAAACGCTGACCCCACCGCAGCCCCGGCATAGTCAAAACATTCGCTCCCAAAAACAACAGTTGCAGCGTGCCTTGACCCCATCGCAGTCGTTGGTCGATAAACGCTCCTATCGTCTCTGGTGCCAGTCCCGCTGACAGGGCCTCGTTGAGGTATTTGACCCGGTAGCCCCGCGCCTGCAATTGCAAGCTCAGGAAGTAATCCTCGGTAATGCTGCCGGTGGGAATACCGCCAATCTCGTCAAGAACGCTACGGCGCACCACAAAACAGGTCCCGCAGCAAATGACCGCATCCCACCAATCCCGGCTCGGCTGGATGTAGCGGAAAAACAGAGTTTGCTCGTTACTGACAATCCCCTCCAGCCCCAAATTCACCGAGATAGGGTCTTCGTTGAAGAAGTTTTGGGGGGTTTGCACCAGCGCCGTCTGGGGGTCTTGGAAAAAGCCCACCGTGCGCTCCAGAAAATTGCGACTGGGGACAAAATCGGCATCGAAAACGGCCACCAATTCCCCGTGAATCGTGGGCAAGGCGTGGTTGAGATTGCCCGCTTTGGCGTGGCGATTGTCGGGGCGGTCTCGGTAGCCGCATCCCAGTTGCTGGGCCAGCTTTTTGACCTCGGGACGTCGGCCATCATCCAGCAAGTAAACCCGTTTGTGGGGGTAATCCATCGCCTGGCAACCGATAACCGTGCGGCGTAGGATGTCCACACTCTCGTTGTAGGTAGGGATGAGCACATCGACCCAGGGCAGATAGGTACCCTCCAGAACTGCCCGGCTCCAGCGGTCCGCCTCTCGTGACCGGTCCACCTGGAAGAGGTGATGCAGATAAAACAGCACCGTGTTGAGCAGGTTTACTGCCTCAGCAGCAAAAAGTGCCAGGGAAACCGCCGCCGTTGCCCCATTATCCCAATTGAGGGTGGCAAACCCCCGCCACAGCAAGTAGCGCAGTCCCCAGAACGCCGTAATGCCGCCGACCACCGCCCGGCTGAAGACATTGGGCGTCGGAGACAGTTCCTTGAGCACCACGGTCAAGGCCAACCAGAGAAGCGCCGGGAGCGCCAGCGCCTGCAACGTCGTTTTCCAAGGGCGAAAGGTGGCCCGACCCCAGACCCACAGGTCTAAAACGGCCGTTCGCACCGCCACCGTATCCACTTGCGATAACCCGAGCACCACCAGGGCAGCAAGCCCCAGCCCCAGCACCCAGGCATCCAGTGACCACCGCCTTTTCACTACGCTCCTTCTGTGAGAAATTCCACCTCGACGCGCTGCCCAACCCCACAAAACCGGCCAGTGCGTTCTTGCAGACGCCAGGGGTCCGTCAGTTCCACCTGAACCTCGAGTTCATTGCGCACCAGTTCGGGGGGAGGCACAGCCACGTCAACGCCAACCGTCACCTGGCCCGGTCCTCCGCGGATGGCTCGCACCCAACCCGGCAAAACCCAGTGAGTGCCGTCGAGAAAACGAATGATAGCCCGCTGGCCCAGGAATAGCCGGTGGTTGGCCCGCTCCGCCACCAGGGCGCTCACCCACACCTGCTCGCAGTTCAACAGTTGCAGTAGCGGTGTCCCCGCCTCGACATGTGTGCCCAGTTCCCCCGTGCGCAGTCCCACCGACCAAACCACCGTTGCCGCCGGGCTGCGGAGTGTCGCAGACCGCACTAATTGCAACTGCCGTTCGGTTTTGCGGATTTCTTGACGTAGGTTGTGGAGGGTGGTCTCGAGTTGTCGCTGCTCCTGCTCCAAATCGGTGATTTCCTGGCTCAGGTCCAGCAGCCGGATGGCTGGGAAACTAAACGTCCGAGCCGAGTCCAGTTGCAAGCCTTTCTTGATGGCCTGCAAGCTGGCCCACTGCCGCTGTACGTCGGCTTGGCGGTTAGCCACCTGTTCCTGAGCCAGCCGCAGCTCCGTCCGGGCCTGGTCCACCCGCTGCTGGGGAATCGCTCCTTCCCGCGCTAGCGCCGTCACCCGTTCCAATTCCTGTTGGGCAAAAGCCAACTGAGCCTGCGCCGCCCGTAGCTCACTGCGACTGCGTTCCAGGGCCGCTTGGAAAAATTCCACATCCAAGGCCGACTGCTGGCGGGATTTTTGGGTGAGCAAGGCGTAGGTCTGTTGCCGCTGGGCCAGCCGCCGACCCAGACTCCGGTACTGCTGTTCCGCCAGACGCAACCGGCTGCGGAGATGTTGCAACTCGATTTCCAGTTGGGCGTTGCGCTCGTTGGTAATAACACCGATAACCGCTCCCTGGGGCAACGACATCCCCGGCTGTAAGGGTTCCAACCGCAGGGTACCTGTGATAGGCGCGTGAACCGTAATCACCTCGGCGTTGACATAACCCACCCGGCTGGTCACCCGCGTCAGTCGTTGCCAGCCCAGCCCGACCGCCAACCCCAGCAATCCCATCCCTAGGATTAACCGGAGCGCCCGGAACCAGCGCTGCCGGCGTTGCCCAGCTTCTTGAGGCTTAAGCGGGGAAGGGGGTGGCAAAGGGCCACTCAGCCATCGGCCTGGCAGCAGATGGAGGGACCGGCGGTTCATGTTCCCTGCCAAATTCCCATTGCTTCTACAGGGCCAGTGTAAAACCCTATAGCCGTTAGAATGTCAAGGGGTTGTGCCTTGGAAAACTCCCGGACTAGGAGGCCAACCGTTCCCGGTTTTGCTGGGCGTACATTTCTCGCAGGACAACCGCCGGGTCAATCCAACGCCCATCGTGGCGTAACCCCCAGTGCAGATGGGGTCCCGTGGTGCGTCCTGTCATACCCACCCGCCCAATGCGCATCCCGGCGGTCACCCATTGCCCCTGGCGAATGTTCAAACCGCTGGAGGGGTCGAGCAGATAAACCCCCTGGCTGTCGCGCGCCGCCCGGCCCCGCAGGTGGCAGTAAATATGCTCCCAGCGGCCTGACCGGATGACGATGCCCGTCCCACAGGCGGGGTCATTGAAAATATCCACAATCCGCCCGTCCCACCAACTACGGACGTAGCTGCCTTCGGGAGCCGCCAAGTCCAGGCCGTAGTGAAAGCCTCGGCCACGGGGACCAAAGGGAGATGTATAGGCTTGGAAGTTTTCCACTGGGAAGGACCCCAACGCCCAGGATTGGGGCTGCATCTCTGGACGCAGGAGGGCGACCGGTTGAGGGTCGGAGGCAATGCCCCATTTGTCCGGCGCGGTCACCGCCTCGGCCAAGGGCGGAAGGTCCCCTCCGCGTGCCAGCAGGATACCGCCCAAGCGGCCCACTTGCTGCACATGGGCTTGCCATTGGGTGTGGCCTGGCTGCACCTGCAAGATTACCCGGGTCACTGGCGGTTGTTGGGCAATCTGCACCAAACGTAGATTTTGCACTCCCAGTCGCGCCAGCTCCGGCAAGGGCTGTGGTTGGTAGCTCGGCGACAGGGCTGTATTGCCCAGATCAATCCACACCTGGCGGTTGTCAGGGCTGCGTTGCACCCGCGTCCCGCCACTGCGTCCATAGGTTTGCAGAAAAATACCGGCCTCAGTGACCCGCACCCCCTGCACAAGGGCTTTGGTTCTGCTGGCGAGGCCGAATTCCGGCATCCCTGGCGCTGCGGCGACCACTCCGCTCGGCAACTGGACCCGCCACCGTCCCTCGCCTAGGGCTTCCACCTGAACGTCTTGGGCCGAGAAGGTGACACCCGGATGGAACTCCACCACCACCCGTGTCGTTGTCTCGTCAAACTGGGCGACCCGCACCTGGCGAACTTGCCCGCGTTGCCAGCTCTGGCTGTCCCGTCCCAGTGACCAGAGCGTGTGCGGTAAATCAATCACCACCCGCAGCGGTTGGGAGAGAATCTGGACGCGCGGCTGGATGGCGCCCTCGGTTCTCAGTTCTAAAACGTAGGTATCCGGGTTGAAGTGCCACTGTTGCAGACGCGCAGCATGGGTGGGCACGGCCAGCAACGAAAACCCCACTGTACCCGGAGCGAGCCAGGTCACTTTCATAACGTGCGTCTCCTGTTGAGAAGCTACTTGCCGTGTGAGAAGCCTGTCGGTCGCAGAGTTACCCAGCAGTTTACCACAGGCGCCCCAGGACACCAGGCCATTGATAAAAAAGTCTTATCAAAAAAAAGGCCGGTTCTGGCACCGCCACCCCGGCTTCTGCGTCTGTCCTCAATCCTCTCTAGGTTTAGACCGGGACGCCAGGCCAGCGGTTCAATCGGTCAGCAAAATTTTTTAGTTCAGGGGTTCGGTCAGGGTTTCGCCCCCCACCAGTTCTGGTTTGAGTTTCTCTGCCATCTCGATAATCGCCCGGATCACCGGTTTGTTGAAGGGGTCCTCCAGGGCGTCCAGGTCCTCATAACGACAGCGTTTTGCGCACAGAGCAACCTGGTGCGTGATCTCGTAGCGGTTCCGCGCATCCCGCAACAACTCCTCCGTGCGGAACAGGATTTCAACCGGGTCAATGCGGTGACGGCGTTGCATCATGCGACTGCGGTGAGCCATAGCGAGTATTGCCATCTTAAACCAGCCACTTCGTCAGTTTAACTGAGAGCGGCTCCAGACTGGCACCGTGGATTATCATGGCGTTGCAAGGCGTCAGGCAGTTGGGCTGATGGCGATAGATCCGTCGTTGGTTGAGCAAGCACGCCGCCAGCTAGGGGGCGTGACTGTGTTTTTAGTAGGGATGATGGGCTGCGGCAAAAGCACCACTGGCAAATTCCTGGCCCGCCAGTTGAAGTATGGGTTTAGCGATACCGACCAGTTGATCGCCCAGGTGACGGGGCGCTCGATACCGGCGCTGTTTGCCGAGGGCGGCGAGGGCGAGTTTCGTCGATGGGAAACCCAGGTGCTGGCGGAAGTCGCCAGTTACACCCGCCTAGTGGTGGCGACAGGAGGCGGCGTCGTGACCCGGCCCTTGAACTGGAGTTACTTGCATCACGGGGTGGTGGTATGGCTAGACGCGCCGGTGGAGGTGTTGGTGCAACGCTTGCACCAGCGGCAGGACCGTCCTCTGTTGGCCCAAGCGGCGACTCCCGAGCAACTGCACCAGCGGTTACAGGAGTTGCTGGCTCAGCGGCGGCCCTACTATGCCCAGGCGGACGTGCAGGTGAAAGTCACGGCGCAGATGACGGTAGGACAGGTGACGCAGGCGGTGTTGCAGGGCATTGTGGGGAACACTCACCCTCATCGTCAGTCATTCCAAACAGCCGCAGAAATAGAATAAAGAATGACAAGGCGAGTCCGGGGGATGGTTATGCGACCCAAAGCATGGTTTCAGTTGCTCACCCATGCCTTAGCGGTCCTGGTTGGCGTGGTGGTTACAGTTATCGGGTTTCACACCTTGCCTTCCCAAGCGGACCCGCTGGACCAGGTGGTGGCCAATTCGCCGGTGGCTTTGACAGGGAGCGCTCGACCAACCCCGAGTAACTTTGTAGCGGCGGCGGTGCAGAAGGTGGGACCAGCGGTAGTGCGGATCGACACTGAACGAACCGTCAGCTTGGCGATTGACCCCTTCTTTGACGACCCCTTTTTCCGGCGCTTTTTCGGCGAGTTCAACATCCCCCGGGAACGGACCGAGCGTGGCCAAGGCTCCGGTTTTATCATTGACAAAAACGGCACCATTCTCACCAATGCCCACGTGGTGGAGGGGGCGCAGCGGGTGACGGTGACTCTAACGGATGGGCGGCGCTTGGCCGCGCGGGTGCGGGGGACAGACGAGGTGACGGATTTAGCTGTGTTAAAGCTGGAGAACCCGCCGAGTAATTTGCCTGTGGCGCCCCTAGGGGATTCCAGCAAGTTGCAGGTGGGGGACTGGGCGATTGCGGTGGGAAACCCCTTGGGACTGGACAACACGGTGACGCTTGGCATCATCAGCAATTTGCGCCGCACTAGCTCGGAGGTGGGGATTCCTGACAAGCGGCTGAACTTTATCCAGACCGACGCAGCCATCAACCCTGGCAATTCGGGGGGTCCCCTGCTCAACGCCAACGGGGAAGTCATTGGCATCAACACGGCGATCCGGGCGGGTGCTGAAGGGATTGGCTTTGCGATTCCAGTGGACCTGGCTAAAAAGATTGCCCCGATCCTGGCGGAGGGCAAAACAGTGCCCCATCCCTACATCGGGGTGACCATGAGCACCTTGACGCCGGAGTTGGCGCGCCAAATCAACAGCGACCCCAACAGCCTGATGCAGGTGCCCGAGATCAATGGGGTGATTATCCGGCAGGTGTTGCCCCGGAGTCCGGCAGCGGAAGCCGGCCTGCGTCGCGGCGATGTGATTGTCGAAGTCGAAGGACAAAAGATTACCAAGGCGGAAGACCTGCAACGGGTCATTGAACAGAGCCAGGTGGGTCAACGCTTGCAAATGCGTATCCGGCGCGGCGACCAGACCCTGAGCCTGACCGTCCGCACGGGGGACCGCAAGCAGGTGCTCGGCCAACAACGGTGATGGTTAGCGGCTGAGCTGTCTGTGCTTGTGCAGGGCCTGACTTCAACATGGGTTTTATAGCTGGGCCATCTATGGTTATCAGCTTTTGGGTCGCAAGGCGCAGCGATTATCCCTCTGGCAAGCTAAAGTGGCTTGGCTATAAAGCAGCCTATAGCCGAGCCATCTATGGTTGTCAGCCCTTGGGTCCCAGAGCACGGCCCCGCCTTTGGGTTTTCTCCCTTGTCCCCTGACAAACTAAAGCAGCTTAGCTATAGCTATGCAACGTAGTGCTGCAACAGCACTCAACAGGATTCAAAGTTGATTTACTCGTTCAAATGCCGGGTTATTGTTCTCCTGAGCGATATAAGTGTAAGTTTCCAATTCTTCTGGGCGACAGGCAAAACAGCCGCCGCACCCAGAACGCTTCTCAATGCGCACCCGCCCTTTGCGCGCCAGTAACTCGACCATCGGTCGCACGGTGTCGGGGTCGCTTCCTAATTTTTGCGCCAAAACCGCCAGGGTCATCGGGCTATGGCGTTGCAAAAGGGTCTGAATCCGCTGTAACATTGGTCATCCGCTCCCAAACCGCATCTGTGTTCGCCAGCGCCGCCGCCCTGCTCTCGCCATTCCCCATAGCACAGCGATGAACACCAGCGCCAAACCTCCTAGCCATAGAGTGGAAAACAGGGGATGTTGCCTCCAGGTCATCAGTTGGTAGTAGCCCGTCGCTGTCCAGTACGCCAGCCCCGTTGTCCACAGAGCAATAAAAACCGTCCAGCCCAGGTTGGTTTCCCGATAGACCGAGGCGGTGGCCGATACGCAGGGGAAATAAAACAGCACAAACAGCAGAAAGGCAAACGCCGCAACCGGTGTCCCAAATCGCAACGCCATTTGACCGAAAGTGGTGGCGTGAACTTCCTGAGCCTCAGCCGCCGCCTCTGGGTTTTCTGTATCGGCCAGAATCCCCAAGCCCAGCGGGTCAAGTAGTTGTTTCCCAACTTCAGAGAGATTGGCAGGAATGGTCGCCACCGCCGCCTGGAGTTTCGCCAGCAAATTGAACGGTTCTTCGGGTTCTGCTGGTTCACCTGCTTCCGCTTGCGCCAGTTGGGTGTAGAGATTGTCCATGGTCCCCACCATGACTTCCTTGGCAAACATGCCGGTGAAAATGCCCACCGTCGCCGGCCAGTTTTCTGCCTGGATGCCCATGGGGGTAAAGACCGGTGTAATCCCCCGGCCAATGGCTGCTAGCAGTGAATCGGGCCGGTTTTGTTTCCCGAAGGAGCCATCCACCCCCACCGAATTCAGCAGGCCCAGAATTATCACCATCAGCACAATCATCCGTCCCGCCCGCCAGATAAACGCCTTGAGCCGTTCCCACGCCCGCAACAAGACCCCGGTCAGCGACGGCACATGATACGGGGGCAACTCCAGCACAAACGGCGTCACCGGCCCAGGTAACAGCGTTTTCTTGAGCAACAGCGCAGTAAAAATCGCCGCCCCAATCCCCAGGCTGTACATCACAAACACCACATTTTGAGCGTTGCGGGGGAAAAAGGCGGCGCAGATCAGGGCATAGACGGGTAAACGCGCCCCGCAGGACATGAAGTGGTTAATCAACGCCGCTAGCAACCGGTCCTGAGCATTCTCCAGCGTCCGCGTCGCCATGATTCCTGGAATGTTGCAGCCAAACCCCACCAACATGGGGACAAACGCCTTGCCCGGCAGGCCAATCCAGCGCATGATCCGGTCCATGACAAACGCCGCCCGCGCCATGTAACCTGAGTCCTCCAGGATGGCCAGGTACACAAACAGCAACCCAATTTGGGGAATAAAGGTGGATGTCGTTTGAATCCCGCCGCCCACCCCATCGGCGAGTAAACCAATCAACCACCCCGGCGCTTGCCAGGACTCCAAAATATGGGCCACTCCCTCTACAAACACAGCTCCCACAGCTTGGTCAAAGAAATCAATAAATGCGCCCCCCACATTGATGGAAAACCAAAACATTACGTACATGATGGTCAGGAAAAGGGGAATGCCCAGCCAGCGATTCAGCACCCAGCGGTCTATCGCATCGGAAACGGTTTGATGCACCACCCCGGCACGGCTCACCGCCTGTTCCACCACCTGGCGAATCCACTCGTAGCGGGCATCGGCAATGATTAAATCCAGGTCATCAGCCAGCGTTTGCCGCAGTTGTGATTGCCAGCGCGCCAGCGCCTCGTGAACCGGCACGGTCCATCCATCCCCCGCCCCAAATTGCAACAAATGTAGCGCGTGCCAGCGCCGGGCGTTTTCTCCTAGCTGGGGCAGTAGGTCTTGCAGCGCGCGTTGAATATCGGGGGGATAAGTCACCTGAGCGTTGGGCAGTTCGGGATGGACTAGCCCATAATCAATGACCTGTTTCAACAGGGGAATCCCCTGGCCGCGATGGGCACACAGGGGCACGACCGGACACCCTAGTAAGTGACTCAACTGCTGCACATCAATTTGCAACTGTCGCCGCCGCGCCACATCCATCATGTTTAGAGCCAGCACCAGGGGTACGCCCATCTCCAGAAGCTGGGTGGTTAAGTACAAATTGCGCTCCAAGTTCGCGGCATCCAGAATGTTCACCACCAGTTGGGCCTCTCCCGAGAGCAGATAATTGCGGGCGATCTGTTCATCCAACCCGATGGTGGTGTCGGTCACATCTAGGGAATAAATCCCCGGCAAATCTACCACCGTCACCGTGCGCCCACCAAAGTGATAGGTCCCTTCTTTGCGTTCAACCGTTACCCCCGGCCAGTTGCCGACTCGCTGCCGCGCTCCGGTCAGGGCGTTAAACACCGTGGTTTTTCCGCAGTTGGGATTCCCCACCAAGGCAATTGTTGCCATCGCTACACCGGCTCCACTACCAGGGCATCTGCTTCCCCCTTACGCAGGCTCAGGGCAAATCCTCGCACCAGAATTTCTGTGGGGTCTCCCAGGGGCGCATGGCGTTTCACTTCCAAAACCGTCCCCGGCGTTAACCCCATTGCCAGCAGCTTGCGCTTGTAATCCCCCGCCGCTGGTGCGTATCCCACCACCCGCAAGCGCGCTCCCACCGTTGCCTCCCGCAGTTTCATCGGTTTTCCGCTCCCTGCATAGGGTACAACTGCTATTTGTTGCGCTAGTTCTGCCCCTAGCCCCAACCGTTGCCCATCCAGCGCCACCACTACTGACCCCGATGGCAAACGACTAGCGATTTCCACCACAACCCCCGGCACTAATCCCATGCTTAGCAGCTTGGCCTGAGATGGCCCCGGTAGGCCCTGAATCTGCACCCGTTCGCCTAGGGGCATGTCTGCTAATGTTTGCGAGAGATTCTTGTCTAACGGGGCTTCAGCCGTAGGGTCGTTGTGATAGGTAAACCCAGTATTGATCGCCTGGGAACGACCTTGATTTCGCCATTGCCTCCATCGCTCTCGCCAATGCAGTGCCATTGGTCACCAGCACTTATCGCTAATAATACTCATTATTAGTTCCAGGATAGAGCACTGGGCAGGGTGATAGGGGAGCCTTAACCGTTTCTTAAGTCTTGCTGCCTAGCGGGTGATGAACTCTGAAAATGCTGAAACCCCCCTGTCGGTTCGAGTGGTTTTTCTCCCCACCACACCTGGTCACCCGCGACGATTTCCCCCAAGTAATGGGCCGGCGGTCCCAATCGTTCCATCAACTGCTGCGCTACATCCGGCGCTAACGCCAACACCAGTTCAAAATCTTCACCGCCGTACCACAGCCAGGCTTCGGCCTGCTGGGGAAAGCATTTTTCCAACAACGGATGCACAGGAATATCGGTGCCCAATTTCGCCCCGACTTGACTAGCGCGACAGATTTGCCAGACCGCATCGGCCAACCCATCACTGGTGTCCATCCCAGCGGCCCGTCGAATCCCTAGTTCCCGTAGCGCTGTCACGACATCCAAGCGGGGCTGAGGCCGCCGGTGCGCTGCGACGAGCGGGGCAATTTCTGGCGCATCAATGCCGTTTTGAATCATCTCTAAACCCGCCCGCGATAGGCCGTGGTAGCCTGTTGCCACCAGCCAATCCCCCACCTGGGCTGTCGAACGTTGGATGCGTACATTGTCCAGCCAACCGACTGCGGTAATGCTGACGGAAACCACTGGTGAGCGCACGACATCGCCGCCCCAAATCACACCGCCGTAAGTCTGCAGGATTTCGCGCATCCCTGCGTAGAGTTCGTCCACCCAGGCGACTGGCAACGCAGGCGGCAATCCCAGCCCGACGGTGATCCCTAGGGGTTGGGCGCCCATCGCCGCCAGGTCGGAATAGTTAGCCGCCACCGACCGCCAGCCCACATCGGTTGCTGACATGGTGAGCACTGGCAATGGACTCAGGGGACTGCTGCTAAAATGCACCCCTTCGACCAGCACATCCGTCGTGATGACCAGTTCCTTGCCAGCCGGTGGGCAAAACCAGGCCGCATCATCGCCAATAATTTCCGCTGGGCAAAAGGCGTGCAACCGCTGCAATAATCCCGCTTCGCCGATGTCGCTTAGCCGCACAGGGAACCTTTGGAACTGGGAATTTGCCCCATCCGTCGCGGGTCGTAATCTACCGCCTGCCGCAGCGCCCGCGCAAACGCCTTAAACGTGGCTTCAATGATGTGGTGGGAGTTGATGCCCGCTAGTTGCCGGATGTGCAAGGTGATGGCGCTGTGATTGACCAACGCCACAAAAAACTCCCGCACCAGTTGGGTGTCGTAGGCGCCAACGCGCTGGGTGGGGATATGCAACCCGTAGCTCAAGTGGGGCCGCCCCGAGCAGTCCAACGCCACTTGGATCAACGCTTCATCCAACGGCGCCAGAAAATGCCCAAACCGGTGAATGCCTTTTTTATCTCCCAACGCCTGCGCCAGCGCCTGTCCCAGGGTAATACCCACATCTTCATTCGTGTGGTGGTCGTCAATGTGTAAATCCCCCTTGGCCTGCACCGTCAGGTCAAACAGTCCGTGCGCCGCCAACTGGTGCAACATGTGGTCCAGAAACGGAATCCCCGTATCCGCCTGGCATTGCCCTTGCCCGTCCAGATTCCAGGTCACCTGCACCTGGGTTTCCTGGGTTTGTCGCGCTACGGTGGCGATACGTTGCATGGGGCGTCGGTCGTCTCGTCTTTTTCCATCTTACGCCAGCGCCACCGTTGTCCCAGCACCGCCAGCACCAGCAACACCGTATTCGCTAGCACAATCAACGGCCCTGGCGGCAAGTTCAAGTAATAACTGCTGTAGACGCCTACCGTGCTACTGAGCACACCCACGCCTGCGCCAATAGCCATCATGCCCTGCAAATCGTTCGCCAGGACGTAGCCCACCAGCGCCGGTCCAACCATCAATGCCATCACCAAAATCACGCCCACCGCCTGCATACTGACGATGATGGTCAACGTCACGCCTACCAGCAGTCCCCAGCGCAACCATCGCACCGGCAATCCTAGGGCCTGGGCTCCGACTGGGTCAAAGGTGAGAAACAACAACGGTTGATAAAAGCGCACGAGCAAAACACTAATGACCGCTGCAACGATGAAGGTTTTGACAATATCCTGACCCGTCACACTCAACAAATTGCCGAACAAAAGATGTTCCAAATCTTGGCTGGGGCGCAACCAGCTAATGAGTAAAATTCCCAGGGCAAAAAAACTGGCAAAAGTGAACGCCATTGCTCCATCGACCTTCATGCGGGTCTGGTGTTGGAGCCAGTGGATCACCCCCGTGCTGAGCAATCCTGAGACCAGGGCGCCCCAGAGCGCATCAATCCCCAAAGCCAGCGAAAATGCTACACCAGGCAACACCGCATGGGCCATGACATCGGCAAGCAGAGCCATGCGTTGGACGACCAAAAACGCACCCACCAGTGGGCACAAACCGCCGGTGAGCACGCCCATGACTAGCGCCCTTTGCATGAATTGAAATTGCAGGGGTGCGGTGAGGATTTCCCACATGACGGAGCAGTGATGAGAATGGGTTTAAGTTTAAGGAATCAGGGTGTTCATGTCTATAGCTAAGCACAGAATGTTTGACATGAGTGACGGCTGAAATCCCTGAGCTGCCAACCCTAATTCCTGTCTGTCTGAGACAAACTGACTGTTTTTAGCTATAGTAAGCTCATCGCCCCGACCTCACAGGAGCCACTAGACCCATCACCAGGAAGAACAGGCCAAATCCGCCCCAAAACAACGGCCCAAGCCACAGCTCCAGAAAGTTATCGATGCGGGCATCGAAAGGGTCGTTCGGGTTGTAGAGTACTTCCACTATCTGGCCCAGGCGATAACGGGGCGGGTCGGAGCCAACCTTAGCTGTAAATCGCACTCGACGACCATTCGGCAAGCTGTACTCCACAACTGGATAATAGCTCAGCGAATAGGAGTATCTGCTTGCACGACGGCGGTCATCGATGTCTTCAGTTCGTCGGGACCAGCGCCGTTCTATGTCTACCACCTCGCCCCTGGTTTTGACTGCGCCTTGCAGAAATTGCCAAGTGCGGTGAGCATTCCACAAACCCACTCCTAGCAGCGCCAGGCCGATAAGGACAAACACTAGCCTAGCCATCCATATTACGGAATGAACCCTACCCCACGACTTTATGATAGAGCTAAGCTGCTTTTTTGTCAGAGAGAGAACGGGAAAACTAAGGATGAGTTTCACCCTACAACGCAGGGGATGACTAGGCTATATGGGTGCAGGGTCAACGAAAATTGACAAATCATTGCTACGGGGCTTGACTTTCCCTACTGATGCCATGGAAGGCTTCATAGCTTGGCATCTTACCAGTTTCAATCAGTTCAAAAAACTGAGATTCGTCTAGAAGTGGTACACCCTGTAACTTGGCTTGTTCAACTTTTTTTCGGCCCAGCATTTTCACCACAGCACAAAAAATTTAGGTCCTTTGTAACAGATGAGACCACTTTGAAATTATGGCTTTCTGCAATTCTAGAGAGTTCTTCTAAAGTATATTTTGGAACGATTATCCTTGGTTCTACTGCTTTTAGGTTTGGATATTGAATAGACGAGCTTCCAGGCCTCAGCTTCTGACAAAGCTTCTATTTCTTCCCTAGCTAGATCAGACTTAGCTAGGAGAATCATCCTGACTTTTTCACTTACCATGATGTAACCTTCCAATTCAAGCAAACACTACCTGGGTTGAGAGTTTCAAGACCAAAACCCTTCCCAATCAGGACAGCTTGTGCCTTCCACGCCGTAGGGATGCATCGCACACACCAGAATCTGGCCGTTATAGACTTGGCCGTGGTAGTGCTTGCAGCCTACACAGGCGGGTTGCTCCATCACTAGAGGTTCCAAGGTGCGGGCAAGGGGTTGCACCAAGATTTCCTCCAGCCAAGTCGCTGCTTCGGCTAGGGGAGTTTCCCACTCCCACAACATCTCCTCCAGTTGGTTGTCCCATGCCTCCCACTGCTCTGCCCATGCTTGGGCATGCGACTCCCACTCCAGCAGGGTTTCTACAATCAAGCCGTTAAGCTGCTGCCACCAGTCCGGCATAGTCGTCTCCGGTTCGTTAGCTTTATTGTACCCACCGACTCAATCGCTGAGAGTCTGTCCCACCAGGAGGACGCGGTTTTGATTCCCTTTGACCAGCACTACCTCCCGTTCCCGCACCTCCTGCAGTCGCCAACCCGTTGCACCCACCAGGCCGCCAATGGTTACATTCTGTGTGGTGTCTCCTATCTGGAACAAGGCCGTGGATTGGGGCCCCATCTGCAACAGACCAACTAGCGTCATGGTTGGACGTTCTGGCGTTGGACTAGGAGAAGGACTCACCACTGGACTTACAGGGGACCTGGGCAAGCTCGGTGCACTCGGTGTTCGCAGAGCAACGGGTGGTTGAGGAAGGGGTGCTACCGTCACCGGCGGCGGTGGCGGCGGTAGCGAACGCACCTTAGGCGCAGGCTTTGGCGCTGGAGACGGCGGCGCTTCCGGAATATGGTCCAACGCCCTGTCCAAATAGGCAATGAATTCGGTGTGGGCCGGTTCCGGCTGGGTCACTATCGGTCGCGCGTGCCAGTGCCGTTGCCAGCTCCAGGCGCCCAGCATCACAACCAGCCCAAGGCCCAGCCAGAGCCACCAGGGCCACTCCCGCTGCTCAGGCGTCTCCACAAAGGCCGCCGTCAAAATCGGTTCCACCGGCTGGGGCGGCTGTGGCCGATAGGTCAAGACAACCATAGGCCCCGGTTCACGGGAAACGGGCGCAATGGCAAACGACTCACGGGTCGGGGGCAAACGACGCTCCGGCGGCAATGGCGTCTCCAGTTGGGCAAACACCTCCTCCACTAGGGCGTCCGCCTGCGCTTCCCACGACTCTTCGGGTAGGAAGTCCTTCATTCCTTCATGCAGATAGGCGGTGATGCAGCTCTAAGTAAACTAGCAGGGCCTGAATATCAGCGGGATTTACACCCCCGATGCGGGCGGCTTGACCAAGGGTGAGAGGGCGAACATGACTCAATTTCTCCCGCGCCTCCATTGATAGCGTAGGAATGCGGTAGTAGTCAATATCTTCAGGCAGGCGCCGGTGGGCCAATTTCTGCATTTGCTCAATCTGCTGACTCTGGCGCTGCAGGTAACCAGCGTACTTGAGACGAATCTCAACACTTTCCTGCACTGCGCGCGGTAAATCCGCCCGGCCCAAACCCCACTCCACCAGGTTTTGGTAGTGAATCCCCGGTCGGGTCAACAACTCCGCCAGGGTGACTGCGGTGCGCAAGGATTCTCCCATCGCCAGAATGGGCGCTGCTGCCGGGTCGTGGGGTTTGAGGCGCACCTGCTGCAACCGCTCTTGCTCTGCCGTAATCTGCCGCTGCTTGTCCAGGTAAATCTGCCAGCGCCGGTCGTCAATCAACCCAATTTCTCGCCCCAAGGGGGTCAACCGCTCGTCGGCGTTGTCGGAACGCAGGTGCAACCGGTACTCGGAACGGGAGGTGAGCATCCGGTAGGGTTCCCGCAAGTCCCGCGTACACAGGTCGTCAATCAGGGTGCCGATGTAGCTCTGCTCGCGGGGGAAGATGACCATCTCTTTGCCCTGGACATAGCGGGCGGCGTTAATCCCAGCGACAATGCCCTGGGCAGCGGCCTCCTCGTACCCAGTGGTGCCGTTGATTTGGCCCGCGCAAAACAGCCCCTGGACCTTCTTGGTCATCAAGGTGGGAGCGCACTGGGTCGCTGGCACGTAGTCGTACTCCACCGCATAGGCGGGGCGCAGCATCACGCAGTTTTCCAGGCCCGGCAGGGTGCGCAGCAGGGCCAGTTGCAGGTGCTCTGGCAGCCCGGTGGAAAACCCCTGCACGTAGAGTTCGGGGATGTCCCGCCCCTCTGGCTCCAGAAAGATTTGGTGGGATTCCTTGTCGGCAAACCGCACGATTTTGTCCTCGATGCTGGGACAATAGCGCGGCCCTTTGGCCTCCACCCAGCCCCCGTAGACTGGCGTCAGGTGCAAGTTTTCCCGGATGAGCCGGTGGGTCTCCGGTGTGGTGCGGGTGAGATAGCAGGCCATTTGCTCCCGCTCCTGCCACACTTCGGGGTCAAAACTAAACCAGCGCACTTCAGGGTCGCCCGGCTGGGGTTCCAAGCGGCTGTAGTCCACGGTGCGTCGGTCCACCCGCGCCGGTGTGCCCGTCTTCAAGCGGCCCACCTCAAACCCCAGGCGGCGCAAACAGTCGGTCAATCCTTCGGCGGCGAATTCCCCCGCGCGTCCGGCGGCCATCGAGCGGTTCCCCACCCAGATGCGGCCTCCAAGAAACGTGCCGGTGGTCAAAATGACCGCCTTGGCCCCAAAACGGACCCCAAAGTAAGTGGTCACCCCTTGAATCTCGTCGTTGGGCCCCAGGAGCAAATCCGTGACCATCCCCTCGCGCACCCACAGGTTGGGCTGGTTTTCCACCACTTGGCGCATCACACGGCTGTACTCCCGCTTGTCTGTCTGGGCGCGCAAGGCCCACACCGCCGGTCCGCGCGAGCTGTTGAGCAGGCGTTTTTGCAGGTAGGTCCGGTCTGTAATCTTGCCGATTTCCCCGCCGAGGGCGTCCACTTCATGCACCAACTGGGACTTGGCCGGCCCCCCCACCGCCGGATTACAAGGTTGCCAGGCAATCCGGTCCAAATTCAAGGTCAACAGTAGCGTCCGGCAGCCCAACCGCGCGCTAGCTAGAGCCGCTTCACAGCCGGCATGACCGGCCCCCACCACAATGACATCAAAGACGTCCAAAAAGTCCATTTCTACATACTTTTGCGGTCTGTTTCTCATTGTAAAATTGACCTGCGACGTTTTCCAGGTGCCATGAGCCGGCTGACCCTGCTGACGGATTTTGACGGCCCGATTGTGGACGTTTCGGAGCGCTACTACCAGGTCTATCAGGTGTGCCTGCAAAAAATGCAGCAGCAGTTCCCCGAGGCGACCCTGACCTACCTGGATAAAGCCACGTTTTGGGGGTTGAAACGGGCCAAGGTTTCCGAAACGGACATCGGTATCCGCTCTGGGTTGACGCCTGAACAGGCGCGCCAGTTCTCCCAGTGCCGCCAGGAGACGGTGCATACCTTTCCCTACTTTGAGCTGGACCGGTTGCAGCCTGGGGTGCGCGAGGTGCTAGCGTCGCTGGAGCCACAGGGCATTGACGTGTACGTGATTACTATGCGGCGGGTGCGGGAACTGACCTTTGCCCTGCGGCAATTTGCCCTGGAATCGCTGTTGCCCTTCTCGCGCTGCTACTGCGTTGCCGATGACTTTGTCAAAACCGCCGACCACCTGGACAAACCGCTAGTGCTGGCCCGCGCCTTAGCGGCCATTGCCCCTAGTGGTCCCGTAGGGATGGTGGGGGATACGGAAGCGGACATTATCGCCGCCCAAACCCACGGGATTCCGGTGGTGGCGGTGACCTGCGGCATTCGGGATGCGGCGACCCTGCAGCGCTATCAGCCGGACAGCATCCAACCCGACCTGGTCAGCGCGGTGCGGTGGCTCAGCGCAAGACGCCCAGACCCCAGCCCACCAGTAGCACTACCCCCAACACCAGCCGATACACGATGAAAATGCCGGTGCTGTGGCGTTGCAGATACTTGAGCAAAAAATCAATCGCCAGGTAGGAAAACCCGAATGCGGAAACCGTCCCCCAAAACACGCTGCTCAGGCTGGCGCGGCTTAATTCAATCTCGGTCAAAAACTCGACCACGCCCGCCAACAACAAAGCTGGAACGCTCAGAAGAAAGGAAAAGCGCGCGGCAGCTTCCCGCTCCAGACCGATGAGCAGTCCTCCGACGAGCGTTGCGCCCGAACGGGATACGCCTGGGATCAGGGCAAACGCCTGGGCGCACCCCACCCAAAACCCATCGCTGACCCGGAGAGCGTCCATGCCCCGATTGCGCCGGCCCACCCGTTCTGCCCAACCCAGCAGCAGCCCTACACTAATCAACGCACCCGCAATCACAGGCAAACCACGGGGGGGCGACCCTACCGTGACTTTCACCACTGTGCCCGCAATAAGCAGGGGTAGGGTACCCACAACCAGGCTCAGCAGCACCCGCGCCGGTTGGGATTGCCACTGGCCCTTGCGCACCGCCAGGACAAACCCCCGTCCGACGTGGGCCAGGTCTTGCCGGAAGTACCACAGCAGCGCCGCCAGGCTCCCCAGTTGGATCACGGCGCTAAAAGACACTCCAAAATCCGGCCAGCCCAAAAACGCCGGCAGGATTCGCAGGTGGGCGATGCTGCTAATGGGCAAAAACTCGGTGACGCCCTGGATCAGCCCCAGCACGATTGCTTGCCACCAAGATGGGAGCGGGGGAGCGGTGAGCAGCCACAGCATACGGACCACCTCTCTAGGCCACTGTCCATCTAGTGAACCACAATTCTCTTGGGCTAAACTGAACGTGAGGGCCGTTGTTCCCCGATGGATGGGCAATGTGAACACTTCCACGGCGTATCTACTGGTCACCACCCCCACGGGCGAGCAGTACATTCCTTTGGTTGGCGGCAATACTTGGAGCATTGGGCGGGCAGACCGCAACGGGATCGTATTGGCGGACCGGTGGGTGTCCCGTCACCACGCCATGATCCAGCGCCTGGATACGGGCGAGTACTACTTTATTGATTTCGGCAGCCGCAACGGCTCGTTTTTGCGAGGACGGCGGGTGAGTATTCCCGTGGCTTTGCAGGACGGGGACCAGTTAACCCTGGGCGAGACCAAAATTGTGTTCCACGTGCGCCATTCGGTGCCCCCGACGACAGTGCCCCCTAAGTCCAAGGGAAGCGACGCGGGTGAACACACCACGGAGGTCCTGCACGTGCGCTGTTTGATTTCGGTGCTAGTGGTGGACATCCGCGAGTACAGTCTTTTGGCGCGGCAGTTGGATGAGGCGCTTCTGGCCCAGGCGCTTGGGTCCTGGTTCCGGCAGGTGGGGGAAATCATCCAGCGCTTTGGCTCGCGGGTGGACAAGTACATTGGCGATGCGGTGATGGCCGTCTGGATTCACAGCGCCCAAGGCCCGTCCCAAAACGATATGCTGCGGATACTGCGCACGGTCTGGGCGATTGACAAGACCACGGCGAATTTGCACTACCAACATCCCTTGCCAGGCCCGTTGCGCGTCGGGGTTGGGCTCAATACGGGCTATGCGATGGTGGGCAACAGCGGCAGCGGCGAACGCCCCGAATACACAGCGCTGGGGGATACGGTGAATGCGGCCTTTCGCTTGGAGTCGGCTACCCGCACGTTAGGACTCGACCTGGCGATGGGGCAAAGCACGTTCAGTTACATCCAGGACATGGACCAGGCGCGGGAGTTTTTTGCCCCCTACACCACTACTCTCAAGGGCTACGACGAGCCGGTAACCCTGTGGGGCACTTCCTTCAACAACCTGCGCTTGTTTTTGCAGTTGCACAATCCCGAGGGTGGCACCCGCAGCGGTACCTTTACGTTTCCATTGAGACAGCCGGATTGACCGTGGTGCGCTTGGCGGTGGTGGGGGATGTGCATCAACAGTGGCAGGCCGCTGACGCCCTAGCGCTCCGCCATCTGCAAGTGGATTTGGTGTTATTTGTGGGGGATTTCGGCAACGAGGCGGTGGAGGTGGTGCAGCAAGTCGCAGCCTTGCCCTGGCCGAAAGCAGTGGTTTTAGGGAATCACGACGCCTGGTACACGGCAACGGACTGGGGACGGCGCAAATGCCCTTACGACCACAGCCGGGAGGATTGGTTTCAGCAGCAACTGGACCTCTTAGGGGATTGCCATGTGGGATACCGGCACCAGGAATTTCCTGCTTTGGACCTCACGGTGGTAGGTGGGCGGCCCTGTAGCTGGGGCGGGTCAGAGTGGCAATGGGGGCCATTTTACCAGCAATATTTCGGGGTTGATGGCTGGGAGTCTTCTCAGGCGCGCATTCTCCAGGCTATCCGGCAAGCTGCGTCATCGCGGGTCATCTTGCTCAACCACAATGGCCCGGCAGGTTTGGGCGGTCAACCCTGTGACCCCTGTGGTCGTGACTGGGCACCCGTGGGGGGCGATTTTGGCGACCCGGATCTGGCGGCGGCGTTACACACCGCTCGAGGCGAGGGGATACCGATTCCCCTGGTGGTGTTTGGCCACATGCACCGGCAGTTACGGGGGAATCTGGGCCAGCGCCGGATGGTTCACCAGGATGCCCAGGGCACAGTTTACTTCAACGCCGCTGTGGTGCCCCGAATTCGGGATGGCCTGCATCATTTTGGCCTGGTGACCTTGAGCGCCACCGCCGTCCAGCGCGTGAGCTATGTGTGGGTGCATCCCCAGGTTGGTGTGGTGGAAACCGAAGACCTGTGGGTTAACGACAGCCCAAGCTCTCCCGCGTGGCCACACCCGTCACAGGATTTACCCCGCTGGCCCGCTCACACAACTGCATCTGGGCATCCCGCCGCAGCACAGCGCCTGTAAAATCGGCTCCGGTGATGTCGGCATCGGTGAAGTTGGTGAGGTAGGCGTAGGCGTCCCGAAGGATGGCGTTTTTCAGATTGGCGTGGGTCATCAGTGCCATATCCAGCGTCGCACCGGTGAGATTGGCGCCCTCAAAATTGGCCCGGTCTAAATTGGCCCCAAAAAAGCTCACGCCCCGCAAATCAGCCCCGGCAAAATTGGCCTGGCGCAACAGGGCCTTGACAAAGCTGGAATCAGTTAAATTGCGACCGGAAAAATCAGCTCCCACCAGCATCCGTTTGTTGTAGTCTTCGGCATGCGCTGGCAAACCCATCAGAACCCACATCACGAGGGCAATAGCTAGCCAGCGTCTCCACCGCCGCATCACAGGCCTCCTCAGCCAGCCGACATGGGAACTCTACCCCAATTATAGGGGCACGCCTTGGAAGGTTTCACGCCAGATGAAAACGTGCTAAAGTTTTGGGCAAGTGTTGGCAGCGGAGTGGGGAGATGACAGCAGGGCTACGAACGGTGGCAGTGCTGTGCCTGTTAAGTGGGAGTGTGTATTTCGTTACCCCTCAAGTGGTCACGGCACAGGGCATCGGCGTTGAGCAAATCCAGGTCCAGACCAAAAAGCGGTTGGCTGTTTTAGATTTTGAGTTCGCCAGCACGGGCTTGACGGGTTTAGGGCTGTATGGTGCTGTAGGTCCGGCCAAAGGCGTCAGCGATTTACTAACCAACCGGCTGGCCCAGAGCGGCGCGTTCATTATGGTGGAGCGCAGCCGGATCAACCAAATCCTGGCGGAGCAGAATCTGGGGGCTGCGGGACGTATAGAACCGGCAACGGCGGCGCAGATTGGTCGGCTGCTCGGGGCGGATGCGGTCATTATCGGTTCCATTACGCAATTCAATGTGCAAGAATCCCGCTCGCATATCAACATCGGCTTTTTTGGCATTAGCACCGCCAGCCAGCGCCAGAAGGCGGATGTAAAACTCTCGGCCCGGATTGTCAATACCAGTACCGGTGAAATTCTAGGCGTCGCCGAAGGGACTGGCACAGCAGAACAGAGCAGCGGTGGCGCGACCGTTTACGGCATTGGCGGCGAGAACTTTACCGATGCGGCGGACCAACTGCTAGCAGCGGCGGCAGAACAGGCGGTAGCCCAGTTGACAGAAGGAATTGTCCGTTTGGAGCCAACTTTAGCGGCGCTTCCTCCCTTGCTCCCGGATGTGATTGCCATCGTGGCGGATGTGTCCCCTGGACGGGTGGTATTGAACAAGGGAGCCAAAGACGGCCTGCGCCCCGGCATGGTGATGTCGGTGGAACGGGTGGTCAAGGAAATCAAGGACCCCCAAACGGGCAAGGTTCTGCGCAGGGACACTCAACCGGTGGGACGGGTGCAGTTGACGGAAGTGGATGCGGTTTCCGCCGTTGGTCGCATCTTGAGCGGCCGGGGCCTGAAGGTGGGGGACGCTGCTAAACCCGTGCCGAACTAAGATAGTTGGGAATTTGGTTGGCCGGTAGGGGTTCAGAAAACAGGTACCCTTGCGCCAAGTGACAGCCCAGCCGTTGCAGAAACAGGCGTTGCACGCCTCGCTCCACACCTTCAGCTACCACGGTCATGCCGAGATTGACCCCCAGGTTCACGATTGCCCCTACGATAATCTGCGCTCGGCGACTCATGCTAGCCAAAAAACAGCGGTCAATTTTCAGGTATTGAATCGCCAGGTCGTGTAGTCGCCCCAGGGATGAATACCCCATGCCAAAATCATCCAACCCGATGGCCACGCCGAATTCCTGTAACTGGACCAAGTTGCGCTCTAGACTGGCGACCGTCCCCAGCCCGCTGCTTTCGGTGATTTCCAAAACCAGTTGTTCTGGCTGCACCCCCGCTCCTTGCACCGCCTTGAGCACATCCGTTACGAAGTGTTGATGGGTCAATTGCGACGGTGACACATTCACGTGCATCCGCAGCGGACCCATCTGGGGGAACTGAGCCTGCCATTGCTGCAACTGGTGGAGCGCCTGCTGGAGCACCCACCGGCCCAAAGGGATGTTCAACCCACACGCTTCCGCCAGGGGTAGAAACGCCGCCGGCTGGAGCAACCCAAACTGGGGATGTTGCCAGCGCACCAATGCTTCAAAACCAACCGTGGCCCCTGTGTTCAACGCCACCACCGGCTGGTAGTGCAAAACAAACTCGCGCCGAGCCAGCGCCAGCTCCAGGTCATACGCTTGGCCTTGCACGTGGGTCGCCTCAACATCGGGACAGGGCCGCCATTCCAGCAGTTGCACCCTCACGACGACGGCGCGGACACTGGGTTCAGCTAATTGATTGGTAAACGTCAAACGCACCCACGGACAGTGATCCTGCGCACTGCGCCAGCACCCTTGCCAGGCTATGTCCGTGCGGGGATGGGCCAACACCTGGTGCCACAAGTCCATCGCCTCGGTCAGGTCGGCGGGGTAAAGAAACTGCCACCACGGTTGACCGACTACATCCTGTAGACTGCCCAGGTACGACGCAGCCTGGGGGTTTTGTACCGTCACAATGATTCCCTGTTCATTCAGACACAGATGGGTTGCCAACTCTGCTTGCTCAGACGACATAAAAAATTCCTTGAAACTGGAGAAACGAACCCTGGACTAAAGAATTTGTTGGACAACCACCCATGCCCGCGTTAGTGATGCAACCCATTGCTTAGTCCTTCTTCATATTAGGCGGTCACCCCAGCGATTGTCATCCGTAAAGCCACCGAGCACCCAAGAAAGACCGACTCGTAAACCCGCTTAATCCAACGTTAATCTCACCCCCGATTTTTAGGTCATTGTCAGGACATTACTGTTGTTATCCAACGGATAAAATTGTATTTTTATAGCTAAGCCATCTCTGCTTGTCAGTTTTGGAGTCGCAGGGCCCAGCCCCGCCTTGGGTTCTCCTAGTATCTCCCTGACAAACTAAAGCAGCTCGGCTATACTAACAGTTTTTCAGGGTCAATTGTGTATTGCGAGACTAGGGGTTTATCTGACGTTTGACTTGGGGAAGAGCAATTTCTATATGTCTGCTGCTGTTTCCAAGGGCAGGAGCAACAAAGAGGTATGACCGCATCCCACCGGCCCGTGAACGATAAAGCGTGCTGCCGACAAGGGGTTAAGTTAGGGTTAAATTAGCCAGCCAGCCGCGCGGGTGGACTGAGTACAAGGGTCGCCGTTGCAGGCCCTGGCGGTGCAGGATTTCGTTGGCGGCTAAAAACCCACTGCTGACGGCCCGTTCCATCAGGGCGCAGGGAAAAGGCATCTTCACCCAATCGCCGGCAAAAAACAGGTTGGGGACAGGGGTCGCGCTTGTAGGCCGGTTGGCGTAGCTGCCTGGGGGAAAACCGGAGAAATTCTTTTGATTCACCAGTTCCCGGTGGAGGATGGTCGCGCCCCGCAGCGCCGGCACAATCTCGTACAATTCCTGCTCAAAGGTGGTCAGAAGCGCTTCCTGGGTCGGGAAGTCCTTTTCCTTGTAGCAGTAGGCGTGCAACTCCACCACGCTCCCGCCGGTCGCTTGCGCCCAAGCTTTGTAGTCGTCCTGAATCCGGTGGTACAGGGTGATGCTGTCGGTCAGGCGGTAGCCCGACAGGGACGTGAAGTAGCTATAGGGCCACTCGAAATCCCGGTCGAGCCAAAAGCGCACCACCGCGAAGGGGTCGGCCACCGCTAACCCTTCAATCTGGCGCACCACGTCGGGATGGGGGTCTCCTTGGCTCAAGCGGAGGATTTGCTGCGCCCCTGGAACGTCGGTGGCCAGAACATAGTCCTCGGACTGGAGAAATTCCTCCGCCGCTGGGGATGCCTGGGACGCTACCAGTTGCACCCCCTGGTCGGACTGGGCCAGGACGGTGAATTTACGGAGGTTGCGCGTCGCCGGGCCTTTGACGACCTCCCCTTGGGCGGTAAATTCCGCCCCGTGACAGGGACAGCGATAACTTCCGTCCGGTTGGACCTGCACCGTACAGCCCTGGTGGGGACAAGTGAGACACAGGGCATCCTTCCCCTGCACCCGATAGACCGCATCTCCCGCCCCGTAAAACCCAGGGGGCAACACAGGGTTGGCGGTGACCCAAAAAGGCGCCGTGCCACCTTGACCCCCCGACTGCACGGTTAACCCTGCAATTTCCCCATCGCGCCAGTGCAGTGCCGTCACCGTGACCCCCGTTTTGATGGTTCCGCCGTTGGCCCGAATCCGCGCGGCAATCGGTTCAACCAGGGAGCGGCGCATATCCTGGCGAGTGCCTCGAAACGCCAAGCCCTCGGGATTGCCAAAGAAATAGAAGTGGAAAAACTGCATGAGTTCACCAGCGCTGAGCACGTCGGGAGCGTTCAGGCTGGATTTGGCAAAGGGTAAAAAGTACAGGTCAAACAACCCACGTGGGAAGTCGTCCCCCGCCCATTCCAGCACCGAGAGATGGTCCAGGCGCTGGTAGCTCCCCACCGGGTCAAAGCCGGTAATTTCTCGAAACACCGCCCAGTGGGCCGGGCTGGCCAAATTCAAGCCCCAGCGCCAGCGGTTTGGGGAAGCCACCGCCAGGTCCACAATGTTCCAGGGAAACGCCGAGCGACGGGGGCGAAACACCTCGGCTGCGTACCCATGCCGGTAGACCACTGCGTAGGAGTCCAGAAACACGAAGTGGTCATCGCACCCCAGTTCCCGCACCAGTTGGTTGAGATTGTAGTACTGGGGGAAAAAGCCGTGGAAGCCGTGCTCCATCTGCAACGTAACGCCGTTGACTTTCACCGGCCAGCTAGCAATTTTGCCCCCCAACTGGGGCGCCCGTTCCAACAGCGTCACCTGAAACCCCCGCCGGCTCAATTCATAGGCGCAGGCCAGACCAGCCAGCCCTCCACCGATCACGGTCACGCGCCGGGGTTGGGTTAACCGCCAGGGCAACGTCGGCGGGTCCGGCTGCCAGACGGTGGGCTGAGGTTTGACAAAGCGGGAGTATCCCACTAGCGTCCCCAATCCTCCGACCCCGAACAGCTTAAGCAACTGACGGCGGGATAGGGGGTGATGCGCTTCCGGCGATGGCTGCATAGCAAGTCAGGAACGAACCAACTCCTCACACACCACTTCTACCCCTAGATGATAGGGAGCAACCATGACCACTTCCGCTATCTAGCCACAAGCAGCAAAGAAATGTCAAGAACAAGGGCAAGGTAATTCTAGGGACACAACTGGCGCGGTGGGAATAGCAGTTGTAAGTCCGGTTTCATGCTACGATAAGAGCGGAAAGTCGAGGAATCACAAGCAATGCCTGCGTTTTTTACCCCTTGGCTCAAGCAGGCAGGTTTTTTAGATAACCTGTGGGTGCGGGTTGGTCATGTGGGGTCGCGGCCCCTTTGGGATGCGGACGACTGGGAAAAAAGTGGCTGGGGGATTTTTGTACCGAATTTACAGGTTTACGGGTTTGACGCCGACCCCGATGCCTGTGACGAGGCCAACGCCGCCGCTGCCGAAAAAGGGGTTACCTGGCAAGAAACCCATGTGCCCCTCGTGCTGAGCGACCGCTGTGGGACGCAAACCCTCTATATCACCGAACACCCCGCGTGTTCGTCCCTGTATCCCCCCAACGAACCGTTTCTGGAGCGGTTTCGACTGGAGGTAATGCGGGGAGTGGCCACAGTGGAGGTCGAGACGACCACGTTGGATGCCTTCTGCCAGGAGCAGGGGATTCCGGGGTTGGATTACCTGCGCGTGGACGTGCAGGGGGCGGACCTGGATGTGCTGCGAGGGGCGCCGAACGTGGTGAATCACAGCCTGCTGGCGCTGGAAATCGAAGTGAATTTTTCACCGCTGTACATTGGCCAGCCCCTGTTTGCGGATATTGATACCTTCTTGCGTCAGCAAGGGTTCATGCTGATGGATCTGGGACTGCACCCGGGGGTGACACGACGGTTGCTGCCGGTGACCAGTCGCACGGATAGCTACCGAGGCCAAAAACTCTGGGGCGATGCGGTCTATGTGCGAGATTTATTAGCTCCAGAGACTCCAGACCAATGGCGCACGCCCGATCACATTTTCAAACTCGCTTGCATCATGGACGTCAAAGGCTACTGGGATTACGCAGCGGAACTGCTCGTGCATTTGATAGAAACGCATCAATGGCCGCTGCGGGATGTGATGTTGAAAGCTATTCAAGAGCAGGTTGCGGCTGATGACTATCCCCACATTCCCCTGGTTGCTCACTTAGCTCCAGCGGGGACGTAAATCTGGGGTTTAGTCAATGTTAGTCAAGGGCGTTGGCGGCCCAGGCCACCGGCAACATGGGGAGCATTGGCAGTAGACAAATCAACCGGTTCTCACCTAACAGGGGTGCTGTGGTAAACAAAGTATTCACGACCGGCCATTGACTGAAAAGAATCTGTAAAAGTACAGCGACAACCATGCCTAAAAAGACAGTGGGTGCAGGCGTAATGTGACGGGTTTTCCCTCGCAGAAAGGCCCCTAAACTGAGGCCAAATTGACTCACGCTGATCAATAGCTACAGCTAAGCTTTTTAAGGTTGTCATATAATGAACGTGTTGCTAGGGAGTGAGAAAATGCCCAGACCATATAACTAGAAGCTATCTTGAATGGCGCCACTATCATGGAAGTCAGTCAGTTCCTAAAGGTCAGCTATCGAACGGTACAGCGCTGGCTCAGACAAGGGTCAGAAACAGGAAATGTTCACCCCAAGGAAGGCTATCAAAAAGGCCATCGTCATAAGCTGAAAGACCTAGAAGCATTCCAGCAGTTTGTGGATTAACGGGAGATGGCCGCTCACTTCGGTGTGAGTTAAGGCCCTGCAAAAGATAGGCTATAACCACAAAAAAAACGTATTTCTAAGAGCGACAGGCTTACTGTGAGTCAATCGAGCAGATACCGCTAAATCAGGTGGTCTAGATGGACCAATCTGGCGTAGATTACCGGGATATTGATGAATAAGGAGAGAGTTTAATCGTGGAGAACGAATTAGCATGATGGCGGCTTACCCATCAGGGCGTGTGATGGAACCATTTACTT